>JBBRUO010000211.1:0-9179 GCA_038247725.1 Gemmatales bacterium | reverse complement strand
GAGCGGATGAAGGAGGCCGGCTTCGTCGTCATCGCGGCCAACCTGATCGAGAGGAAGGGGAGCAAGCTGTTCACCAAGCCCTACGTCGTCAAGAAGGTGTGCGGGGTGTCGGTCGGCATCCTCGGACTGGCCTACCCGAAAACGGGTTGGACGACGGCGGCGAAGAACGTGGCCGAGGTCGAGTTTCAAGACCCCGTGTCTGCCGTCAAGCACTACCTGCCGAAGATGCGGGATGACGGGGCCGAACTGGTCGTCGTCCTCTCCCACCTCGGGCTGGGCGGCGACAAGGTTCTGGCCGAAGCGGTCGAGGGGATCGACGTGATCGTCGGGAACCCCCGGCGTGCCGCAGGTGGGACAGACATCATCGGCCGGGCGGTTCGGCGTCGGCGTCCCGCCGGAGGACGCGGGTGAGGGCGTGCGGGGTGATCGTTCGGCCCAGTTGGACGAGCAGTTCTTCCAGGTCGGCGAAGGTGGTGTCGGGGGGACCGCTGGCCGTCGGGGCCGAGGAGCTTGTCCGCCAAGTTCTTGGCGACGCCGTCGAGGTCCGACTTGTGAGCGGCGATTTCAGGACGCGGGGTGGGCTTGCGAGCCGTGCGGACGCCCGGTCAGGGGTTGCGGCGAATCACCGGGAGCAATTCCCGCACATCCGGCCCCGCCGCGCGAGGCCAATCCGCAAACCGTGTCGCGCACCGAACCACGATGGCCCCTGCGAAACAGCACTTGTCGGAGGCTCGCCAAGAGGTAAGCTTTTTTCTGTGAAGGGTTCCCGGTGGGTGTTCACCCATCCGGGATTAAAAGGGAAGCCGGTGCGAATCCGGCGCAGGGCCGCTGCTGTATTCGGCCAGACAATCCGACACTGCCACTGCGAGAGCGGGAAGGCGTCGGGTGGTCGCCACGAGCCGTAAGCCAGAAGACCTGCCCGTCACTTGATCGTTCGGGGCCTCGGACCCAGGCCGCCGGCGGGCAGGGTCACGCACCGGCACGTCGCCGTTCACCTCCCCGTCTGCACTGGAAAGAAATCCGCGCCCTACCGCCTCACCCGGAGCCGGTGAGTTGGGGTTTCCCGCATGTTGACCCGTCTTACGGCCGTCGGCCGCCCGCCCCGTCGTGCCTTCACGCTGATCGAGTTGCTGGTGGTGATCGCGATCATTGCGATCCTGATCGGCCTGCTGCTGCCGGCGGTGCAGAAGGTCCGTGACGCCGCCGCCCGCATCAAGGGGGCGAACAACCTGAAGCAACTGTCCCTCGCCGTCCACACTTACGAGAGCGCCACCCAGACGTTCCCGCCGCACACCGACTCGTCGGTCAGGTGGCCGAACGGCCGGTACTGGTTCGGCCGCACCGTGAACCGCAACGGCCCGACTTTCGAGTTGATCTCCGTTACCCCGCTGGACGGCATCCTGACGGCCTACTACGAGAACAACACGAAGGCCGGACTCTGTCCGAAGTTCGACGCCTTTCCGATCACGCCGGTGTACAACGGGCTGACCGCCGGGTACGCCTACAACCGGCACCTGAGCCACGAACCGGCGTGGCCGCAACCGGTTCGCGGCAAGCGGTTCGGGGATTTTGAAACCACGTCCGCGACGTTCCTGTTTAGCGAGGTGGCGCAACTGCAATCGGGCGGCACGTTGCAAGAGCCGTTCGCCGGGTACTTCGGCAGCCCGTATGAGGCGAATAAGGCGATCTCGGCGTTCGCGGTGACGGCCAGCCAGTTCCGCTTCGCGGGCGGCACGGGGAATGTGTCCTTCCTGGACGGTCATGTCGAGACGCGGCGGCCGGTGGATGTGGTGAACGTCGCGCCGTTCAGCCAGGCGACGTGGGACGCGGCCAAAGGCAAGTACCAGTTGGGCTTCCTGGCCGATCCGACGTTGGTGCCGTCCCCGTATACGGGGCGGTAGTAGGTCCGCCCCGCCGGGGCGGACTCGTCCGGCTCGGCGAGCCGGACCTACTTAAGACCGGATGCCGTCCTTCAGCGGGTCGTTCGGATCGACCAGCAGCGTGGCTTCGGCGGTGACGAACGCGGTGCCGGTGATGGTCGGGATGATCCGCCCGTCGCCGGCCGGTTCGTAGGTACCCTCGAACACGCTGCCGGTCACGCTCTCCTGCCGCCAGACTTCGCCCGGCGCGAGTTTGCCGTCGGCCGCGAGGCAGGCCAACTTCGCCGAGGTGCCGGTCCCGCACGGGCTACGGTCGTAGGCCTTGCCGGGGCACAACACGAAGTTCCGCCCGTGGTTTGCCGGGTCGTGCGGCGGGCCGAACAATTCGATGTGATCGATCTCCGCGCCATCCGAGCCGCGCAAGAAGTCTTTTGGCAACTGTCGGCGGATACGCCACGTCATGTCGATCAGGGTTTCGGCGTTCGCGACCGTCAACGGCTGGTCCTTCGCCTTCGTCAGAAAGAACCAGTTCCCACCCCACGCCACGTCTCCGACCACGCTCCCGACTTCGGGCACCTCGACTGTCACTCCTGTCGCGTGCCGGTAGCTCGGCACGTTGCGCACGCTGACGCGGCCATCGGTGTGCAGCGTAGCGGTGATGTCGCCGACGGATGTTTCTAGCTTGTGCGTGCCGGGTTTGATTCGCCCGAGGTGTGCCAGCGTGACCACTAACCCGATGGTGCCGTGCCCGCACATGCCGAGCACGCCGACGTTGTTGAAGAAGATGACGCCGGCGGCGGCGGTCGGATCCACGGGCGGCACCAGCAGCGCGCCGACGAGGATGTCCGACCCCCGCGGCTCGTTCACCACGCACGAGCGGAAGGTGTCGTGCCGGTCGCGGAACACCCGCGTGCGGTCGGCCACGCTGCCGCCGCCGAGGTCCGGGAGACCGTCGAGGACGACGCGGGTCGGCTCCCCGCCGGTGTGCGAATCGACAACCGAGATGCGATGCATGGGGTGGGTCCATGTTCCGAAAACCAACGCTCACTTGCCGTCGTCAAGCATGTCGCCGATCAGTTGACCGAATGGACGGTTCGCGAGTTGCGGTCGGGCGTGGAAGAGGCAATCCCGCTGGAACTCCACCGAATCGACGCCCAGCGCGTCCGCCAGCTTCGCGATCATCCGCTCCGGCACGGGCGAACCATCCGACTCATACGCCTCCAGTGTACTCGGCCGGACCCCGAGCCGCTCCGCAACCGATTCGACCGTCAGTTGCTGCCGCTCGCGGTGTTTGCGGATGACCGCACCCAGGCAACCGGTATCGTTCGTCTTCTCGCGGGTCGCGGGCATGACTCATCCACTGTAAGGTCGGTCGTCGAACGACCGGACATCCGCCGTGGCCAAATCCAGCGTCGAGAGGTCGAACTCGCCGAAGTCGTACCGCTCCGCCTCGAAGTCGTCGTGCCGAAGTGCCCTCAATAATTGTACCTGAATCGCGGCGGCGGTGGCGGCATCCGGCCACTCCGAGAATGCTAAATCCGGAAGCCGCGCATCGACGCCCAGGCGGGCGAGTTGGCGGAGGTAACGGTTCACGTCGTTCGCGACTCACGTGGCGCGACGCAGCCGATCTTCCTGATCGACCGTCAACTCGCCTCGCGTCCGGGCAGTCGCCGTTAACTTTCGTTCGGCAGCAGCGGCCAGGATCCCGGTCCCGATCACGAAGCGGAGAAACGCGGCTCGACGGGCGTGGGGTGTCGTCATCGTGGGAAGCGATGAGGTCGGGGTTGGAAAAACATCATATCCCGGACTCATCGGCCCACCAATCCCGTTCAACTCCGCGTTTGGTTTATTCCGCTTCCGCCGGTCGTCAGTGTTTCGGGGTCGTCACAATCCGGCGGCCGCCTTTGGCCCGTCACCCGCCCCGTGGTAATCTGGGGTGGATGAGCTCACCGTGACGCCGGTCGGCCGCTTCGGATGAACCCGCCACCAGGATCAACTCTCATGCTCCGCCCGTTGCTCCCGCTCCTCCTGATCGCCGGCACCACCGCCGCCGCCCAGGAGCCGATCCAGTTCGCCCGCACCCCGGACATCTCCCCGGACGGCGGCACCGTCGCCTTCAGTTACCTCGGCGACATCTGGGCCGTGCCGGCCATCGGCGGGGTGGCCCGCCCGGTGACGATGCACGAGGCGCACGAGTACGCCCCGGTGTTCAGCCCGGACGGCCGGCGGATCGCCTTCAGCAGCAACCGCCACGGCGGGTACGACGTGTTCGTCACCTCGGTACTTGGCGGCAAACCGACGCGGCTGACGTTCGACTCCGGGGCGGACGTGGCGTGCGGGTGGACGCCGGACGGCCGCGAGGTCGTGTTCAGTTCCTCCCGCTCGTCGGCGTTCCCGACCAATCCCGAGATGTATACCGTGCCGGCGGACGGCGGGGCCGAGCGGAAGCTGGACCTGTTCGAGGCGAAGGACGTGCAGTTCTCGCAGGTGGGCGGCAAAGTGGCGTTCGTTCGCGGGCCGGGGGCGTGGAACCGGCGGGGCTACCGGGGCAGTAGTAACGACGACATTTACCTCGCCAACCGCGACGGGACCAACACCACCCGCCTGACCACCTTCGACGGGCAGGACGGCGCGCCGATGTTCTCGCCGGACGGCAAGAAGCTGTACTCCGTCACCGAAAACGGGTCGAAGGAGAAGTGCTCCAACATCGTCTGCCAGGATTTGGACGGCCTGAAGGCGGTCGGTCGCCCGCGCCCGCTGACGAGCCACACCACGGATTTGGTCCGCCGGGCGCGGATCAGCGGCAACGGCGAGTGGATCGTGTACGAACTCGGCAGCGATCTGTGGGTGACGAGCACGAAGGCGGGCGGGATGAAACCGCGGAAACTGGCCATCGAAGTCCACGCCGACGACAAGACCAACACCGAGAAGAACACGACGTACACCCGCGACGCCACGGACTATGCCCTGTCGCCGGACGAGAAGCACGCCGTCGTGGTGGTCCACGGGCAACTGTTCCTGACCAAGGTGCCCGGCGGCGGCAAATGCACCCGCCTCACCGAACACGCTTTCGCCGACGCCGCGCCGAACTGGTCGCCGGACGGCAAGACGGTGATCTTCACATCCGACCGCGGCGGCACGACCGACATTTACAAGGTGGAGGCGGATGACGCCGAACACCCGGAGTTCACCCAGGCGCACAAGTTCAAGACGACGCAGTTGACGAAAGGCGAGGGCGAGGAAATCGGGCCGACCTTCAACCCGAAGGGGGACCGCATCGCCTTCATTCGCAAGGGGCAACTGTGGACGATGACGCCGGACGGCACCGACGCGAAAGCGGTCGTCGCGGAGAAGAAGGTGATCGATTACGACTGGTCGCCGGACGGCAAGCACATCGCGTTCAGTCGGATGGACGGGTCGTTCGCGTCCGAGTTGTACATCGTGCCGACGGACGGGTCGGAGAAGCCGGTCAACGTCAGCCGGTACGCGACGTACAACTCGGAGGTGACGTGGAGCCGCACCGGCGGCAAGATCGCCTTCATCAGCCAGCGGCAAGACTCCTTCCACATGCATGTGCTGAGCCTGCAAAAGCCGGTGGCGGACGGCGCGACCAAGCCGGACCCGAACGACATCGAGTGGGAGGACATCCACCTGCGGGTGACGAAACCGACCAGCGCCGCGGCGTACCAGTGGGGGGCCATCTCGGCCGACGGGTCGCAGATCGCGTTCCGCTCGCGGAGCAACGGGCAAGACGATCTGTGGGTGGCGAACAGTGACGGCGGCAGCCTGAACCGTCTGACCAGCGGCGACCAGACGCCGAAGTTGATCCGCTGGGCCAGGAAGACCACCATCGGCGGCGTCATCTACTTCCTGAACTCGTCCGGCGAGCTGCGATACGCGAAGACGAGCATGGGCGGGTTCAGCGGCAGCGGCGGGCCGGTGAGCGAGCCGCCGAAGGTGCCGTTCGTCGCCAAGATGAACGTCAACCGGGACGACGAGTACGCCGAGATGTTCGCGCAAAGCTGGAAGGCGCTGGCGGACCACTTCTACGACCCGCGATACCACGGCGCGGACTGGACGGCCGTCCGCGCCAAGTACGCGCCGCTCGTCCAGCACTGCGTCCTGCGCGAGGATCTGTATACGCTCATCACGCTGATGCTCGGCGAGTTGAACGCCAGCCATCTCGGCGTCAGCGGGCAACTGCCGACGCCGGACGAGAACACCGCCGACCTCGGCCTGCTGTTCGACGACGCACACGCCGGGCCGGGGTTGAAGGTCGCCGAAATCCTGAAGCGCGGGCCGGCCGACAAGAAGGGGATGGCCCTGAAGCCCGGTGACATCATCACCCACATGGATCGGGTGGAACTGACCTCGGCCGTGAACGTGTCGCGGCTGCTCAACGCCAAGGCCGGCGAGGGGGTGCTGCTGACGCTGGCGGGGGAACCGGGGGAGGGCGTCCGCCGCGTCGAGATCGTGGCCGTCACCCGCGACCGCACCTCGACGCTGATGTACGACCGGTGGGTGGCGCGGAACGCCGAGGCGGTGGCGAAGCAGAGCGGCGGCAAACTCGGCTACATCCACATCCCCAGCATGGACGACGCCGGCCTGGATGCGTTCGTCCGCAGCCTGTATTCGGACAACTTCGATAAGGATGCCATCGTCATCGACGTGCGGTACAACGGCGGCGGGTTCACGCACGACAAGGTGTTGAACTACCTCAACGGCAAGGAGCACACCCGGTTCGTGCAGCGGGACGGCGGCGACGGCTTCGTGCTGCGAGACAACGACCGCAAGTGGGCGAAGCCGCTGGTGGTGCTGACCAACAACCGCAGCTACTCGGACGCCGAGATCTTCCCGCACGCCTTCCGCGCCTCCGGCCTCGGCAAGGTGGTCGGGCAGGCGACCGGCGGGCTGGTCATCGGCACCGGCAGCACCCGGCTGATCGACGGGTCCACCTTCCGCCTGCCCCGCATCGGCGTGTTCACCAATAAGAACGAGAACATGGACAAGGTCGGGGTGACGCCGGACGTGGCCGTCGAGATCACCCCGGCGGACTGGGCCAAGGGCGTCGATTCGCAAATCGCGAAGGCGGTGCAGGTGCTGACCGCCGACGTGGTGGCGTGGAAGAAGGCGAAAGGCCTGACCCCGGAGACGACCCCGACCCCCACCGGCGCGGGCGGCTGAGTGGGGCCGCCCCGGCGGGACGGACGTGTCCGCCCCGGCGGGGCGGACCTACTGTAAGCCCACGGTTTCTCCCACGCGGACGGGCGACACATGACGACGCTACTGGTCACGGGCGGGTGCGGGTTCATCGGCAGCAACTTCATCCGCCACCTGCTGGCCACCGACCCGGCGGTGACCGTTCTGAACTTCGACGCGCTCACCTACGCCGGCAACCTGGCCAACCTGACCGACGTGGCCGGACACCCGCGGTACACCTTCATCAAGGGCGACGTGACCGACCGCGACGCCGTTCGCGCGGCGGTGGGCCGGGGGGTGACGGACGTGATCCACTTCGCCGCGGAAAGCCACGTGGACCGCAGCATCCACGACAGCGGCCCGTTCCTCCGAACGAATGTGATCGGCACGCAAATCCTGCTCGACGCCGCCCGCGCCTTCAACGTGACGAAGTACGTGCAGGTCAGCACCGACGAGGTGTACGGCAGCCTGGGCGACACCGGTTTGTTCACCGAGGAGACGCCGTTGCACCCGAACAGCCCGTACTCGGCGAGCAAGGCGGCCGCCGACATGCTGGTGCAGGCGTACCAGCACACGTTCGGCATGAACGCCGTCATCACCCGGTGCAGCAACAACTACGGCCCGTACCAGTTCCCGGAGAAGTTGATCCCGCTGTTCGTGACGAACCTGCTGAACGACCAGCAAGTGCCCGTGTACGGCGACGGCATGCAGGTGCGCGACTGGATTCACGTCCTCGACCACTGCCGGGGCGTGGAAGCGGCGTGGCGGAAGGGTGTCTCCGGCGAGGTGTACAACTTCGGCGGCCAGTGCGAGAAGGCGAACCTGCACCTCACGCAACTGCTGCTGGAACTGCTGGGCAAGCCGGCGTCGCTCATCAAGTACGTCGCCGACCGCCCCGGCCACGACCGCCGCTACGCCATCGACTGCACCAAGGCCGAGCGCGACCTCGGCTGGCAACCGGTGGTGACGTTCGAGACCGGGCTGGCGGAGACCATCGACTGGTACAAGGCCAACGCCGCGTGGATCGCCGGCATCAAGACCAAGGACTACATGACCTACTCCGAGAAACAGTACGGCGGGCGGTGACCGTTCGAGCCGGGAAGAAGAAGATCGCACGTCGCCCGTACCACCCGGGGGTCGCAACGTATATGATGCGCACATGAAACTGGACACCGCGCTATCCGTGCTGGCGAACGACCCGTTCACCGCCGTGGACCTGGCCGAGTTGTCGCTCCGCCTCGCCGCCGACGAGTACCCGACCCTGGACGTGCCGGCGTACTTGTCCCGCCTGGACGCCCTCACCGCCCAGGTCGCCCCCCGCGTCGCCCGCGCCCGCACCCTCGAAGACCGGGTGACGGAACTGGCACACTTCCTGTTCGTGGAACAGGAGTTCGACGGCAACTCGGCCGCGTATTACGACCCGCGCAACAGTTATCTCAACGACGTGATGGACCGCAAACTCGGCATCCCGCTGTCGCTCAGCGTGCTGGCGGTGCGGGTCGGCGCGGGGTGCGGGCTGCACGTGGTCGGCGTCGGGTTGCCGGGGCACTTCGTGGCGAAGGCCATCGACGCCGACGGCGGGGCGGTGCTGTTCGACCCGTTCCACGGCGGGCAACTGCTCGACCCGCCGGCGTGTGAGGGGCTGGTGTCGGCCGTCACCGGTCAGCCGTTCTACGCCACCGAGGACTCCCTGGCGGCCACCCCGCCGGGGCACATCGTCCAGCGAATGCTGAACAACCTGAAGGCGATTTACCTCCGCGAGCCGGACTTCCCCCGCGCCGCCCGCGTCATCCGCCGGCTCATCCAACTCGTCCCCGAGGACATCACCCTGCGGCGGGATTTGGGCGTGTCGTTGGTCCACGCCGGCCAGCCGGGGCCGGCCATCGACCACCTGAACGCCTACCTCGCGGGTGGGCCGAACGCCGACGACTTCGACGTGGTGCGCGGCTTCCTCAAGGAAGCCCGCAAGCAAGTGGCGAAGTGGAATTGACTGACACACGAACCCGTTTCGGTTGTCCCATCACGTTGCGTGCGAGCCGGTCTGTACACCTCCCCTCGTTGAGGGGAGGTCGGTCGCGGGACGCGACCGGGAGGGGAGAT
>JBBRUO010000210.1:0-9197 GCA_038247725.1 Gemmatales bacterium | reverse complement strand
TTCTACTGCATGAAAGCGGTGCTGCCCCAGATGTTCGAGCGGAAGGACGGGCTGATCGTGAACGTGGTGAGCGTCGCCGGCAAGCGGGCCAATCCGCTCGGCGGGGCCTCCTACGTCGCGGCCAAGTTCGGCATGGGGGCGCTCGGCCTGGTGCTGTCGAACGAGGAGAAGGACAGCGGGGTGCGGGTGAGCAACGTCTACCCCGGCGAGATCGACACGCCGATCCTGGCCGCTCGCCCGACGCCGGTGACGGAGGCACAACGAGCGCTCATCCTGAAGCCGGAGGACGTGGCCGAGGCGATCCTGTTCGTGTCCACCCTACCCGCCCGCGCGAGCGTCCCGGAGTTGGTCATCAAACCGACGGCACAGATGTACTGGTAGAATGAGTGAGCCAACGGGGATGTCGCTGTGATCACGCTGATCGAAGCCCGCCACTACCGAAGTCTGAGATACATCCGGCAACCGCTCGGGCCGTTCCACGTTTTGGTCGGCCCGAACGCCAGTGGCAAGACGACGTTCCTGGACGTGGTCGCGTTTCTCGGCCGATTGGTCTCGGACGGCGTCGAGGCGGCGGTGGAAGAGAGGACTCTCAACGTCCGCGATTTAATGTGGCAGCGGGAAGGCGACTCCTTCGAACTCGCCATCGAAGCCGATGTCCCAGAAGAACTGGCACTGGACCATTCCTGCGGCCGAGTCCGGTACGAAGTGCAAGTTGGCATACATCCCGAATCGAACGAACTGGCCATCCTGCTCGAACGGGTGTTTCTGCTACGGGTCGCGATTGAAGCACCGACCTTCGTTGCCCTGTTTCCCGCAAAGCGGCAAAGCCCAACTACCATCACGCACAAGGCGAAGCAGGGGTGGCGACAAGTAATCGGAAAGACGCTTGGCGGGAATGATAACTTTTCGCCCGAGCGGAAGCCGAAAACCGGGAGGGCGTGGGCACCGTCGTTCAAAATTGGTCACCGAAAATCCGCCCTCGGCATGGTGCCCGAAGATGCCAGCCAGTTTCCTATCTGCATGTGGTTGAAAGAACTGCTCGCGGACGGAGTTCAGCTATTCGTTTTGAACAGCGCCCTCATCCGCAAGCCCAGTCCGCCCAACCAACGGCGTGGGTTCAATACGGACGGCTCGAACCTGCCGTGGGTGATCCACGACCTCCGAACGAATCACGCGACTCGATTCGGCGAGTGGATCGCCCACATGAGGACCGCTCTTCCCGACATCGCCGACGTGGATGTCAAGGTGCGGAACGAGGACCGACATGCCTACTTGCGGGTGAAATACGGGCACGAGTTGTGGGTGCCATCGTGGATGGTGTCGGACGGCACGCTCCGAATGATGGCTCTCACTTTACCTGCGTATATCCCGAACTTTCGCGGCATTTACCTGATCGAGGAACCGGAGAACGGCATCCACCCGAAGGCGATCGAAACCGTGTTCCAGTCGCTGTCGTCAGTGTACGACGCCCAAATCCTCATCGCGTCCCACTCGCCGATCATCCTGAATCAAGCGGAACCCGCGCAGCTCCTCTGCTTTGCGAAAGACGAATCCGGCGCGACTGATGTCATCTTTGGCGGCCAACACCCCCAACTGCGGGAGTGGCAGCGGGAGTGTTCACTCGGTATGCTACTGGCGGCGGGGGTGCTGGGATGAGCAACCCGAAAGCCAAAGGGAAGAGAGCGGCGAAGCAATCCCCGATCACGGCCGAACAGTCGCCCACTCACGACCTCGTGCTTCTGTTCGCCGACAGTGAGATGGAACAACTCGTAACGGTCTTGGTCCGAGACCGTCTCCGTGCCCTCGGCGTCCGTCCGATCACGTTCACTCCCATCCGACATCCCGAACACGATCCGGGGTGCGTTCATCGCCCGGATCGGTTACTGGCACCGTTCGTCGGTTCTCACCGGCACGCCGTGGTCATGTTTGACCGAGAAGGATGCGGGCAAGAGGAGTCAACCCGTGACGAACTGGAACGGACCGTCGAAGCAATGCTCTCCCGGAATGGTTGGGGCGACCGGGCGCGAGCAATCGTCATCGATCCTGAACTGGAGAAGTGGATTTGGAGCCGATCCCCCCATGTGGCCAAGGCGCTCGGGTGGGACGGCGGTACGAAATCGCTTCACGAGTGGTTGCTCGCGGAAGAGTGGATCGAAGATCCTGAACAGCAGAAACCGACCCGCCCAAAAGAAGCGGTTCAAGCCGTCCGGAAGAAAGTGAAGGGCCGGCTTTCCGGCGCGGTTTACGCCGAGATCGCGGCGAAGGCGAGTGTGGACCGGTGCGAGGATCCCGCCTTCCACAAGTTCCGTGACACTCTTCGCGAATGGTACCCACTGCCGACGCGTTCTTGAACGCCATCAAACCGACGGCACAGATGTACTGGTGACGCCGGGAGGAATTCCTGAGCGGGTCGCGCCGTCCGGGCCGATAAGCGAGGTGGTGCGGGCGGCGCGACCTGCGGCGGGTCGGGCGGTTGGGGCGTGCCGGGAGGATGACCGCATGTCCGCGAAGTGGTTCGGCTGGTCGCTCGCCCTGTGTTGTTTGGCCGCGTCCGCCTGTTCGGCCGTCCGGAGCAAATCGGAACGAGTGGTTCCCCTCCCGCCGGGGGCCAGTCCGGACGATGTCCGCGACCCCTTCCCTCCCGGACCCGTCCCCGCCGAACTCGGCGTGCAGCGGTTCCGCGCCGAGCAGCGACGGGCGACCGAAGGGCCGACCCCGAAGCCGGGGGAGAAGTACGACCTCCTCGTCCTGACCGGCATCGGCTCCCGCAGCTTGTACGCCTACGGGGTACTCAGCGGGTGGGCCGACTCCGGCACCATGCCGGACTTCCAGGTTATTACCGGGGTGGGCGGCGGGGCATACGGGGCCATCGCCCTGTTCGCCGGGCGGGAGTACCTGACCGACCTCCGCCGCATCTGGCTGGGCTTCGACCAGCGGAAACTGTTGCACGGCGACGCCTGGGACGCCAAGCGGTTCCCGCACCCGTTCGGGGTCGGCACCCCGTCCGTCGCCACGACGACCAAGATCCGGCAACAAACCCGCACCGTCCTGACGCCCGAATACTTCGCCAAGGTGACCGCCGAACACGCCAAAGGACGGCGGCTGTACGTCGGCACGACGAACCTGGACACGCAGCGGTTCGTCGTCTGGGACATGGGGGCCATCGCGTCCGAGGGGACCGCCGAGTCGCGGAAACTGTTCGAGGACGTGCTCGTCGCCTCCACCGCCGTCCCGCCGCTGCTGGAACCGTCCCGCATCGCGGTCGCCATCGACGGCACGCGGCACGAGGAGATGCACCTGGAAGGCGGCGTCACCCGGAGCCTCTTCTGGCAGCCGCCAAGCGACTGGGCGGGGGACGACGTCGATCGCCGCACGGGCGTCAGTCAACTCGCCGGTGCCCGCGTCCACGTGGTGCTGGGGAATAGCCTCTACAACGGCGTGGCCGGGACGAAGCCGACGTTACTCGACGTGACCCTTCGGAGCATGAAGGCGATGCTGCTGGCCATCCAGCGGGCGGACCTGGCGCGGCTGTACTCGGAGTGCCAGGACCGCGACATGGGGATGCGTTGGACCGCCATCCCGGACGACTTCCAGCCGAGTTTCCCGACCGACGAGTTCGACCCGGCGAAGACGGCGAAGCTGTTTTGCGAAGGGTACACGCGCGGACACGACGGCCGAGCCTGGGACGACCGCCCACCCGAACGGGCCGACAGCGAGCGGCGACCCCGGCGGGGCGTGATCCTGACCACGGGCACGGCGAGCGTCTGCCCGCCACTGCCCGTCACCCCCATCCGCGCCCCCTGAAATGCCGCCGCCCGCGCCAGGAGCGGCGCGGGCGGGGTCGGAGGGTCGGTTCACTCAGCCATAAGTCACTTCGACACGAGCGCCGGCGATTTCCCGCTCTTCACGGCCGCGATCAGTCGGCCGAACGTTTCCGTCTTGGCGTCGCCGGCTTTCACCATCACTCGCACCGACTCCGTCACCGGTTCGCCGTCCACCGTCACCACGGCCTTGAGGTCGTAGAAGAAGGTGCCGGCGGGCAGGGTCGGCGTGTGGAAGTTGCGGGTGGTGCCGGTGCCCGACACCTTCTCGCCGTCCACGAACAGCACGGCGGCGGCCGGCAGTTCCACGGTGAGGCGGGCCGGCGCGGCGCTCGGGACGGCCCGACTCGCCTGAAACTCGCCGTCCGAGGACGACTCGTTGTTCATGTCCGGCGTGGCCGGCGGCATGGGCACCTGCGGGATGACCGGCGGGACCGACATGATCGGCGGGTTGTTGAAGTCCGCGCCGTAGTAGTACGGCCCGACCGCGCCGGTACCGTAGCAGCCGCCCATGCTGTACCCTTGCGGGAAGGTCGGCAGGCCGGCGAACCCGTACCCGAAGGTGGCGGCGGAGACGCCGGGGCTGTTGCCCAGGTAGTACACCCCGCCAGGGGCCGAGGAGCCGTACCCCGCTCCGCCGGGCACCGACCCGGCGTAGTAGCCGCCGCCGTTGTAGCCGCTGCCATGGGAACTGCCGACGCAGCCGCCGAAGCCGTACCCCAGGCACGACGAGCCGACGCACGAACTGCCGTGGCACGACGAGCCGACGCACGAGCTGCCGTGGCACGACGACCCGACGCACGAACTACCGTAGCACGACGACCCGACGCACGAGCTGCCGCCGCGCGAGAAGCGGGCGGACAACCGCGCCCGGAGGTTCGGGAAGAGTGGGAACAGACTGCGACCGCCGCAGCCGCCGTAGCACGAGGCGACGGTCCCGCCGCAGCAGCCGACCGGCACGGCGTACCCGCTGCACCCGGACGACACGACAACGCCGCTGCACGACCCGCCGTAGCACCCGGACCCCCAATTGAACGACGGGGCGTCCCCGCCCGTCGCCAGCGCCGACATCATCACTAAACTGTACATCCGTTGCACCTCCGGGAAAGCTTCGAACCGACGACGGCCCCTCCGCCGCCATGACAAGCTGAGTAATATGGTAAGTTTGGGGTGACTGCCCGTCAAACGGCATCTGGCGAAGTGGGTGGTTTCTGCCGGTTCGGGCCTTCGGGCGGACCCGACAGTGCCAGTCACGCGGTCTTTGCGGGGGCGAAGTGAGGGCGCGGGACCACTTCCGCTCAAGAGAATGAGTCGCCGATTCCGGGCTTCCGCAGATCGATCCGGGACAAGACCACGGAGGTCGTGCGGTCCAGGTCGCCTTTCGCGGCCGGCGGGGGCGATTCGTTCGCCGGGGTCGGCGCGACGGCCCACCACGCGGCCGCCGCCGCGCTCGACCACTCCCCTTCGACCGGGCAGGCGTCCCACTCGGCGAGCAACACCCCGGCGGTGCGGGGGCGGTCGGCGGGGGACTTCGCCAGGCAGCGGAAGACGAGCGCCTCGACCGCCGGGCTGACCGTCACGCCCCGCGCCGCGAACGGCTCCGGCGGGGCGTTCACGTGCTTCATCAGGATGTCGCTGATCGACTTCCCGGCGAACGGCGGGCCGCCGGCGAGCAGGTAGTACGCCACCGCGCCGGCGGCGTACACGTCGGCCCGCGCGTCCACGTCCGCCGGCGACGTGATCCCCTCCGGCGACAGATACAACGGGGTGCCGGTGATGGCATTCATGGTGGTCAGGTTCTCCTGCCCCGGCTCGGCCGTCTTCACCAGCCCGAAGTCCAACACCTTGACGAAGTCCCGCAAGCCGCCGCGAGTGGTGAGGAAGATGTTCGCCGGCTTGATGTCGCGGTGAACCAGGCCGGCGGCGTGCGCCTCGGCCAGCGCCCCGCACGCCTGCCGCAGCAGGTGCGCGACGCGGGCCTCCGGCAGCGGCCCGTGACGGGCGACCAGGTCGTCCAGCGTCACCCCGCCCAGGTACTCCATCGCGTAGTAGAAGACGCCCTCCGGGGTGCGGCCGTAATCGAAGATGGCGACCGTGTTCGGGTGGGTCAGCGTCGCCGTCAACTGCACCTCCCGCTCGAACCGGGCGACGGCGGTGGCCGACATGTTGCCGATGTCCAGCAGCTTCACGGCCGTCGGCCGGCGGAGCATGGCGTGCCGGGCTTGGTACACGGTGCCCATGCCGCCCGCGCCGAGTTTCTCCTCCAGCGTGTACTGGCCGAGCTGCTTCGCCTGGAGGACGGCCTCGTGCAGTTTCGACTGGTTGCGGGACAGGACGAGCATGGCGACGAAGATGCCGACGGCGGCCAGCCCGAGCAGGATCAGCAGCACGGCGAACGCCCGGCGGAGGATATACACCGGCTGGTAGGCCTCGTCGCGGGACACCTCGGTGACGACGCCGAAGTCGTACTCGGGTAGCCACGTCCACGCGCCGAGGGTCCACACCCCGCGGTAGTCGCGGTACCCGTCCACGTCCGCGCCGGGGCCGTCCGGTGCCAGTCGCGCCGGCAGCGTCAGGGGCATGTCCGCCCGCCGCTGGCTCGGACGCCCCCCGGCCATGAGGTCCGCGCCGGGGTCGCGGAGTTCGAGCGTCAGCGTGGATTGAACCGCCGGCGAGTCCACCAAGAGGCCGAACTGCTTCAGGTCGTCGTCGTACCGGGAGCGGGAGAGCATCAGCCCGCTCCGGTCGAAGGCGTAGGTGTCACCGGTGACGCCGCTGCCGGCGGTGCGGAGGATGCGCGAGAAGTCGTCGTCCGGGCGGATGCGGAAGGCGAGGGCGGCGACCGGCTCGCCAATGGCGTCCCGCACCGGCGCGCCGACGAACATGGTGGGGACGTTCGCCCGCAACTCCCCGTCGCTGTCCCGCAGCAGCACCAGACTCTTCCACGGGCGGGAGACGTTGGGGGTGCCGTCGCTCAGCCGCTTGAAAAACTCCTTCCGTCCGGTGGCGAGCACCTTGCCGATGGCGCTCTCGGTTTCCCCCGCCAGTACGACCCCTTCCGGCGACGCGAGGATGTACCCGGCGTACCCGTACCGCGTCATCCGCGCCGCCAGCAGGTCGCGGAACCGCGTTTGCGCCGGGCTGTTGAGAAGGGCCTTCTCCACGTCCGGCCCGCCGGTCCCGTCCCCGCCGAGCACCTTCAGTTCGGTGGTGACCGCCAGCAACCCCTCGGTCTCGGTGAGCAACTCGGTCGTCCGCAGTTGCGCCTTCATCCACTCCCGCAGCGCTTCCACGTCGGCGGCCAGGATGGTATTCAACTCGGCCGCCCGCCGCTCCCGCATGGCCGACTCGACCGAGTGGTTCGTCCACAGCCCGACGGTGGCGAGGACGACGGCCGCGAGGATCGGCCACGCCCACAGTTGCCGGCGGAGGAAGCGGCCGGAAGCTGACGCCGAAGCCGCCCGTCGGACGGTGCGGAACAGGCGGCCGACCGTGGTTCGGGACGCGGCGGAAGGGATGAAATTCGCCATATCGGGGCGGGGCTGGGACGGAGGGAGCGGACGCGACTACCCTAGTACAATGCGGCGGCCGCGACCGCGTTCATTCCGCCGCCGGAATCGAACGCGGGAGTGTCAGGGCCGTTCCGAGGTCGCCTGGAGTGCTGCCACGACACCAGAACCCAATACCGGAATGGCCCTGGGGAAATTGGCATTGCCGGCCGGTCGGGTCGTCCGCTACAACTTGGGGACACCAGTCGGGCCAGAAACGGCCGGTTGCGATTTGAGCGAATTTTCGCACTGGATTCCGGCGGAACTGCCGCTATATTACTGTTGAGCAGAGAGGCAGAACTGAATCCGTGCTGGTGTCCACCCCTTTTTCGCCGCCCCGCGTGTCCGCTCGAACCCTTTTTCGATCCGCCACCGGTTGCGTCCGACCCGATCCCGATTCCCATGATGACTCCGTGAAATCGTCGAAACCGTTTGGGGCTTCACTCTGAATCCGATTCCACCGCCCGCTTGGCGTGTCCGACTTCGTCGCGCGATGCGGTCGCTATGAGTCCCGCCGACTGCGAACACGAGGCGCATGAGTCCGTAACGTTCCGACCCTGATTCCTGTTCCGACCCGACCGCCGACTTCCGCCGTCGGTCCGCCGGGCGAGAGCCGCTCTCGCCCGCCTCAGTCTGAGTTTTCCATCCCCGATGGGTTGCGGCCTGACCGACACACGGTCCCGCCGGCACCCGCCCCCGCCCCAAGCGCGGGTCTCGTTCCACATCTTCGAGGTAAGTGTTATGCCCGACGCCAAGAGCGTCGAAGGGGTTCCGGCTCCTCGGCCCCTGATTCGCAAGCGGGTTCTTCGCAAGCCCGGCGACCCTGTCGCCCCCGTCGGCCCGGCCCCCGCTGCCCAGCCCGTCCCCGCCCCCCAACCGCCGGCCCCCGCCGCCGTCGCCCCCCCTCCGCCGGCCCCGGAGCGTGCGCCGCGCCAGCAGCAGGAGCGCGAATACCGCGAGCCGCCGCCGCGCGAGATGCACGAGCGTCCGCCCCAGCGGGAGTACCACGACCAGCGGGACCGCGGACCGGGACCCGGACCCCGCGGACCGCAACAGCGGGACTACCGCGACCGCGACGACCGCCAGCACTCGGGCAACCACGACGGCCCGCCGATGCGGCAGCAGATGCCCCGCGGCACCGGCCCGGCCGCCCGCCTCGACGACCTGTACCGCATGCCCATGCCCGAACTGTTCGAGTTGGCGGCGAAGGAAGGCCTCCGCGAAAGCTCTGGCATGAACCGCGCCCAACTCATTGTCGGCGTCGTCCGCCGGCAGATCGAGCGTGGTGAGGTGGTGAAGGGGAGCGGCACCCTCGAAGTGCTGCCCGACGGCTACGGGTTCCTCCGCAGCGCCGCCCACAACTACCTGGCCAGCCCGGAAGACATTTACGTCTCGCCGTCGCAAATCCGCCGCATGAGCCTCCGCACCGGGTACATCGTCGAAGGGCCGATCCGCCTGCCGATCGAGAACCAGGACAACTTCGCCCTCATGCAGATCGAGTTGGTGAACCACAAGCCGGCCGAGGAGACGGCCAGCGTCACCGGGTTCGGCGACCTCACCCCGCTGCACCCGAACAGCCGGCTGAAGCTGGAGTGCGCCGACGACCTGTCGATGAGAATCGTGGATCTGGTGACGCCCATCGGCAAGGGGCAGCGCGGCCTCATCGTCGCCCCGCCCCGCACCGGCAAGACCATCCTGCTGTCGAAGATGGCCAACGCCATCCTCAACAACCACCCGGAAGCCTACGTCTTCGTGCTGCTGGTGGACGAGCGGCCGGAGGAAGTGACGGAGATGCAGCGGCTGGTGCAGGGCACCAACGCGGAAGTCG
>JBBRUO010000209.1:0-9202 GCA_038247725.1 Gemmatales bacterium | reverse complement strand
TCAACTCTGGGGGTATATTGCCAAATCTTGAGTCGAGAATCTCCGCGATGTTGCTCCGCGTACTCCGCGCCTCGACGAGGGCGAACGCCTCGTCCAGCACCGGGGATTCGATCATGGTGGTCGGCCCTCCGAACAGGTTGGCGAACCGCCGGCCGGGGAAGGCCAGACCGGCGAAGATTTCCGTGACCGCGAGTAGGGCACCCCGCCGGGCGTCGTCGGTGACGGTGTTGATCCGCTCCACGCACCGGCCGAGCAGTTGGTCCGGCGGCGCGTCCGACCGTGTCAGCGGCACCCACGGGATCAGCCCGACATCGCCGTCGTCCAGCAGTTGCTCGGCGGGGATGTCCCACAGTTGGATGACGGGCCACGACCCGCCGATCCGCGTCGATCCGGTCGGGCTGACCTGCTCCGCCGTGCCGTTCGCTTGCAAGTGACCTTTCGGCTTCAGAATCAATGATACCACGTCGGGCACGCGGCGGTGTTCCAGCCACACGAGCGCCAGGTCGTCGAACACCTGCCGATCCACGTCCGCGTCCGGGTACGACTCGATCTCGATGAGGACGAGCGCCGGTTCGGGGCGGTCGGGATACCGCAACTCGATGAGGCCGTCGAGCAACCGACGGGGCGCGACCACTTCACTCGACAGGTGCTTCCACGACGTGAACCCGGAGAAGCCGGCCAACTTCAGGATCGACCCGGCCGCCTGCGCGATCAGCCACTTGCTACTCCGGTCCTTGTCCTGGCGCATCGCGGCACCCTGAAGCGAGAAGGCATTGCGGTCGTCAGTCGGCGAATCGGGCCAAGTCCTTGACCAGCTGCGCCAGCAGGAAGAACTCGGCGACCGGCTGGTTCCGCACCGCGTCCCATGCCGTCCTCGCCCGCCGCGCGGTGGCGACCCACATCTCGGCGGTCCCGCGCGTCGGCACGATGTCGGTCCGCGGATCGTAATCCGCGGCATGGCGGGCGGTTTGCAATTCGAGAAACGCCTTCGCCACGTCGCGGAGTTCCGCCGGGATCGCGCCGAAGAAGCGGACCGCTTGCGCGGCGACCCCGCCCGATCCGTTGGCGAACTGGCGGGCCACGTCCCGCATCTGGGCGTGAGCGTACTGCCGAACCAACAACCGCCGGATACCCGGATGGGCGTTCAGTTGAGCCGCCGCCGCCGCCGTGAGGGTATGAAATAGCGCGTAGTACGCGGCGGATACGGCCCGTCGCAGGTCCGTCGAGCGAGGGCGTCCGACCGCCTGCCGCGCGGTCAGGTGATCGGCCTGATCCAACAGGTGTTCGGGGTTCACTCGTCTTCCCCCGGCGGGTTCCGGAGGTCGGTTTCCGACCAGAGGGTGAAGTGAACGAATTCCTCTCCAAGTCCGTGGTTCCGCAGGTGTTCGCGGATGCGGTCGCGGACGGCGAACAGGCCGTCGAAGAAGCCGGGCCGCGCGACCGCGTCATCTTTGGCCACGAGCCGCACCCAGACGGCCGGATCGCCGGCATGGTCGTGCCCGAAGCGGCAGTCGGCCGCGACGAAATCCGCCGCCAGCCACGACAGCTTGGGCAGGTCCGCCACCGCCGCGCGGAGGGCGGCTTCGTTCGTCGTGGTGGTCGCGGTCATGGGTTCCACTCCGGGGGTCTTGTCCGCGCATTCTACACCGGCCCGACGCCCCGCGCCCGCAGGTACGCCTCGAACGCGACCTCGTAATGGTTCGAGCGGAGCATGGGTTAGTCCTTTCGCCAGTCGGATGCGTCAGTGTCGGCGCGGCGGATCGGCCGCCACGGTTGTGGGTCTGCTAGGTCGGGCGGCTCGCTTTCGAGGACCGCACGCTGCCGGCCCTCGGCGATGCGTTTGCCTTCCGGAATTCGCTCGTTCATGTCAAAGCGCCGCGCTCGTCTCCGCACCCAGACGTAATACATAACGGGACCGGCCAGCGCGCCTGGGATTGCCGGGTAGAACATCCAGCCGTGGGCGTTCCCGATATCGTAATCCGGCCCGTTCGCGGCGTGGATTAACCCGACCGTTAAAAGCAAAAACATACCGTACAGAACGAGCGTGATTAATATCAAGTAGTACGGGGCGGTTCGCAGCCAGCCAAACCGCCGCTCCACCTCCACCACATTCATCTCGGCTTGAACCCAGCCACAGACTGGACACGGAACGGGATCGACGGCGGCCGCCAACCGCTTCACGAGTTTCTTCTCGGCCGCCTCCTCCGCCAGACCCTCGATACTCCAAAGGCGGAGCAGGAACGGCGCGGTTCTCGTGGCAGTCGCGGTTCGTTCCAGGGTGTACTGGTAGACGGCACGACATTTCTCGCACTCGACCCGCTTGACCGCGCGGCCGGTGAGTTTCGCCGTACTCGAAACGGAAAAGTAGAACACGTGCCATCCTCCGTTATTGGAGCGCAGCCTGCACCGTCGCTAGCACGTCGGTCTCCGGGACGGTGGTTTCCTCCCGCTTGGCCAGGTCCTTCACCTTCCACACGCCGGCCGCGAACTCGTCCCCGCCGGCGATCAGCGCCACCCGGAAGCCCCGCTTGTCGGCGTACTCGAACTGCGCCTTCACCCGCTTCACCTCCGGGTACACCTCGACGCCGACGCCGGCCGCGCGGAGCGTCCGCGCCACCCGCTGATAGTGGCCAAGGTACTGGCTGTCGAAGTTCAACACCAGCACTTGCGCGGGGGTCGCGTTGCCGGTCATCCACGGGTGCTTCAGTTCTTCCATCGCGGCTAGCAGCCGGTCCACGCCCAGGCTGGCCCCGACACCCGGCAATACCTGCTTGGTATACAGGCTGGCCAGGTTGTCATACCGCCCGCCGCTGCATACGCTGCCGATACCTGGCAAGTCCGTCAGGAACGTCTCGTAAATGGTGCCGGTGTAATAATCCAGCCCGCGCGCGATACTCAGGTCAATCTGGATGCGGCCGTCCGGGACGCCGGCGGTCTTGGCCACGGCCAGCAACTCGCGGAGGTTCGCCAACCCGGCGCGGGCCTTCTCGTTCGGCGCGCCGCTAAAGCTGGCCTCGGCCTTCGCCAAGATGTCGTCGTTCGCCCCGCTCGCGGCGCACAGGTCCAGCACCTTGCCGGCTTGCTCGGCCGTCACCTGCGCTTCCTTCACCATCTCGTCGATGACCTTGTCGCGGCCGATCTTGGCGAGCTTGTCCAGGCACCGCAACAGCGGCACGGCCTTGTCCGCCACGCCGATGCTTTCGAGCAAGCCGTTGAGCAGCAGCCGATTGTTCACGCGAATCTGGACGTTCGGGATGTCCAGCGCGGTGAACAGGTCACTGATGACCAGTGCCACCTCGATGTCACTGGCGTTGGACGTGGTGCCGATGGTGTCGAAGTCGCACTGCCAGAACTCGCGGTAACGGCCCTGGCCGGGTCGTTCGCCCCGCCACACCGGGCCCATCGCGTACCGTTTGAACGGCGAGCCGAGTTGCGGCACATGCACGGCGGCGAACCGGGCGAACGGCACCGTCAGGTCGAACCGCATGGCGACATCCCGGTCGCCGTGGTCCTTGAACCGGTAGACGATGCGGTCGTTTTCCCCTCCACCTTTGCCCAGTAGCACCTCGGCGAGTTCCAGCGCCGGGGTGTCGATGGGCGAGTAGCCGTAACTGCGGTACACGGCGCGGGCCGTTTGCAACACCCGCTCGCGGGGGATCATCAGGGCCGGCGGGTAGTCGCGGAACCCCTGAAGGGTGCGCGGTTCGATCAGCGACACGGGAAAATCCTTTGGAAGAAAAGAAGACTAACCACAGAGACACAGGGACACAAAGAAGACAAGAGTGAGCTAAAGAACCATCCTCTTGATGCCGTCGCGGAGCACCGGCATATGGAAGTTCAATAGCAGTCCGACGGGGCATTTCGTGAGCTTCATGTGCGACAGCAACCGCGACTCGTGAACGCCGACGACCTTTTCAACGGCTTTCAATTCCACCACGAGCCGACCGGGAAAGTCGATGTCAATGATGAATTCTTCCTTCAATACGGCCCCCCTTATAGACGGGCGGCAGTTTGTGTTGTGCGAGACAATCCAGCCCGCGTGCGGCCAACTCGTGTTCCAGGCAGGATTGATAAACGGACTCCGACAGCCCCGGTCCCATGACCCGGTGGGCCTCAATCGCGGCGGCAATGACCGCGCCAGTAAGGGCGTCCCTTTCTTCCATCTCTCCTCCTGGCTTCTCTGTGCCCCTGTGTCACTGCAGGGGTGTTCAGCGGTTGAAGTTGGGCAAGATGTTGAACCACGAAGGACACGAAGCATACGATGAAAACCGTGTGTTCCGCTCGGTTCTTTCACTTCGCGTGCTTCGTGTCCTTCGTGGTTCAGTCCGCTTCTCTTCAATCTCTGAGCAGCCTTGGTGTCTCTGTGGTTAGTCTGAATTCTTTCTTCACTGCTTCCGGTATCGCTGGCTGACGCGCTGCATGAACGCCTGCTCCTCGGCCGTCAAGGACGCCTTGCCCAGGTGGGCGATCTTGTCCAGCAGTTGGTCCATCCGCTCCTCGTCGCGGGTGCGCTCGTCCCGCTCCCGCTGGAGGCGGCGGGCGGCGCGGGCTTGCAGCCACCGCCGGATCGGCCCCGGCTTTCGCGGCTTCTTCCGCGGCTCGTCGTCGTCATCGGCCGGCATCCCGGCGTACCCGCCGCTGTAGTCGTACCCGAACTCGCCGCTGTCCATTTCCAGCCGCCGCAGGGTGATCCACGACTGGAACAGCATGAACAGGCCCAGCCCCATCAGGATCGCCTCGTTGAACCCGATGGACACGATCAGGAACAGTACGCCGACGACGTACCCGCTGCCGCACGCCACGCGGGTGCCCCGACTGTAATCCGACCGCCACCAGATCAGCCCTTGCAGGATTTGCCCGCCGTCGAGCGGGAACGCCGGCAGCAGGTTGAACAGCAGCAGCACCCACGACACCCAGAAGACGCGGTTCGTCCACGTCACCCAGGTGGGGGCCAGCGCGCGGTCGGTTTGTGACTTCGCCGCCTTTTCGGCCAGCACCTCCGGCTTATCGATGTACTTCTTCCCGTCGGTCGGGAAGGCCAGCACGGGTGGCTCGGTGTCCGGGTGATACTGGCGGAGTTCGTACGGCCCGGTGTACGTCTTCCCGTCGCGGTAGTTCTTCACGTCCAAGACAAACGGGTTCTCGATCGGGTTCACGGTCGGCAGGAACCCGGCTCCGGCCAGCAGCACGGCGGCGGCGAAGCAGATGCCGACGTTCACGAGAGGCCCACCAGCGGCGATGATCGTGTGCGCCTTCCACTCGCGGGGGCCGGAGACGAATGCCAGTCCGCCGAGCGGCCACATGAGAATGTCTTCGCTGTCCCCGCCCACCGACCGCCCGGCGAACACGTGGCCGAACTCGTGGAACAAGATGATGAGGAACGGCACCATCGCGATCAGGGCGAAGGCGTCCAGCGCCGTCACCACGTTCCCTTCGCGGGTCAGGATGCGCAGCAGCAGGCCGAGGATGAGAATCGGGTAGAAGAGGTGGAGGCGCACCCGCACGCCGAAGGCGCGGAACAGCGGCACCGCCCAGTTCATCGGGTCGCGCATGAGGGTAACGGCTCCGGGGGGCACGGGCGGGACGACGCGATTAGCTTAGCAGTGGGAGGCGACTCTCGCAATTCGGCCGGCCGAAGCGCGACTCGAGAAGGTCGATGTGGTCGTCGATGTGGAGACGGGGAAACCGTTCCGAGCGGGGCGGCAATTCGGTACGGTCGGGGGTGGCGGCGACTCCTGAGCCGGC
This sequence comes from Gemmatales bacterium, assembly GCA_038247725.1. Classification (GTDB taxonomy): domain Bacteria; phylum Planctomycetota; class Planctomycetia; order Gemmatales; family Gemmataceae; genus JALHQU01. The sequence goes on along the minus strand of JBBRUO010000209.1, from coordinate 3,457 downwards.
TACTTCCGTTTCGTCACGGACACCAATTTGAACAGCGCGCCGTCCGCCTTCACCGCGAACGGGGCGTCGTCTTTCTGCCACGTCAGGCGGTCGGCGGCCGTCGGTTGGCCGGCCGCCTCAGCGTCCGACAGCACCACCGTCTTCTCGCCCGGCAGCAGGTGGAACTCGCGGTACGTCTCGCCCGGTTGCAACTTCACGCACTTGCCGCGGATGGGCCGGTTCAGCGGGCCGCCGGTTTCCTGGATCAGGATGACGTGCGGGGTCTCGTTCTTGATGGTCAGCCAGCCGGCCGAAGCGGGTGACGCCGCCCCGAACAGCCCGAGGACGGCGAGGGCGGCCGGCAGCAGGATTCGGGTGAGGCGGAACATGGGGCACCAGGGTGCGAGGCGCGGTTGTGTCCGGAGAGGCGGTGGGACGCTCAACCGAATAACGCTAGCACCGCGCGGACTTGCGCGGCGAAAATTGACGGCGACCAGGAAACGAAGGGATTACAGGGAAGACAGGAGATATAAGGGCACGGAGGAACGGTTTAGACTCCGGCAGAAGAAGGACCGGCTTTGCCACTCACAGACCAGCGAGTTTGTCCAGCAACGGGGTGACTTGTTCGCGGGTGACAGCCCCCATGACGGCGATCTGCACCAGCCCGCGCTCCGCCAAGTATCCGCTTTGGCCGCTGATCTGATACCCCCACTGGCGGCACGTGGCCACGAACTCGGCGGCCGTGGACCCGGCCGGCGGGGCGAACGTCACCAGCGACGGGTTGGCGATCTCGGCGGGGACCAGCGGCGTCATCCCGGCGTCCACCAGCCGGCCGCGGACGTACCCGCCGAGTTCGGCCACCGCCCGATATCGGGCGGTGCGGAGGTCGGGGGTGTCGAACGGCGACAGCGCGACATCCATCGCTCGCACCAACGGCGACACGACGGTGAACCGCGGCCCCGCGGTGGCGAGCGTGGCCGGGACATCCAGGTACGTCGGGATGCGGTTGACATCGAGGCCGGACAGGTCGGCGGGGTTGGCGAACACGAACGACAACCCGGCGAGCGAGCCGAGCGCCTTGCCGGACGCCCCGGACGCGAGGTACACGCCGCTCAGGTCCACCGGTACGGTGCCCATGCTGCTGACGCAATCCAGGCACACCCGCACCCCGTATCGGGAGGCGATCCGCACCAGCGCGGCGAGGTCGTTCTGCACCCCGGTGCTGGTCTCGTGGTGCGCCCCCCACACCCACCCGCCGGCCAGCCCTTTCAGCGCGCCCTCGATGGCGGTCAAATCCCACGGCTGGCCCCAATCCCATTCCAACACGCGGGGCGACAAACCGGTCCGCCTGGCTTGCCGCGCGATTCGCCCGCCGAACTCGCCGGACACCAGCATCAGCCCCCGATCCGCGTGAGGCCCGGCGGCGAGCGTGGCGGCGATGGCGTCGTTCGCCAGGGTGCCGCTGCCCACGAACACGGCGACCTGTTTCCCGCCGACGAGCGCCCCCAGCCGCGCGCGGACCCCCTCGAACAGCGGCAGGAACTCGTCGGAGCGGTGGTAGACCAGCGGCTCGTGGAACGCGGCGGTGACGGCGGGGGCGATGGCGACGGGGCCGGGCAACAGGCACACCGGTTCGGCCGCCGGCGGCGCGGACGGCCGCGACTCGGCCTTGGAGGCCGGGGCGGCGCGGTCGAGGCGTTTCTTCCACAGTTGCATGGCCCGTCCCATCGTTTGCTCCAGCCGGCCGACCGGCAACCACATCGGGGTGAAAGCTGCCTTACCGGTGCCCACTGTCGGGCCGAGCGGCTCGAACCCCAAGTGTTCGTACAGCCCCAACTGCTCCGTCACCCCGGAGATGACGAAGTGCGAGTACCCTCGCGCGCGGGCATCCTGGTAGAGTGTCCAAATCAGCCCGCTCAGCACGGGCGAATTCCGCTCCGCCGGTTCCACGGCCAGCAGCCGGATTTCCACCGGCGTGACGCCGTCCGCCGCGAGGACGGCGGGGTCCGGCAACCGGGTGGCGATGGAAAACGGCGGCCTGTCGTGGGCGGACAACATCCCCACAACGGTTTCGTCACGAACCGCGATCAGATAGCGGTTTTTTTCGTGAAACTTGTCAACCAACTGGCCGGACAGGTCATCCACATGTTGCGGAATCTCGTGGACGAAGGTGCGGTAGTTAAGCTGGTGAATCTGGGAGAATTCGGCGGGGGTGTCGGCCACTTTGAATGAATATGGACCGACGCGGAACATGACCAGCCTCGGTTCTCGGTGCCGTCGTGGCTCGTGCCCTCAGTTTAGGTGGGCGGAAGCGTCCGGAACGGTGTCCGTCACTCGGAAAGTATAGGCGGGGCGACCGGGTCGGCCAGGCAAGTGGGGCAGGTCGCCGGCTCCGGGCAGGCTGTCACAGCGGGGCGGGCAGGTCGCGGCGGGTGAACACCATGAGAGACAAGGCGTACCCAATAGCGCCGACGGCGAACAGCACCGCCACCATCGGCACGGCCACGTCCGCCCCCGGCCACGCCTCGTTCAGGTTCGCCCACCAGTCGCCGTTCAGCCAGACCTTCTGCGGCTGGTAGTAGAAGAACACCGTGAACGGCCGCACCACCGACGCCGACGCCCAGAGTTGACCGATCACGTTGCCGATGAACATGAGGACGGTCAGCAGCGCCGCCCAGCCGATGGCCCGCCAGCGGTTCCGCCCGCACGCCGAGATGAGCATCGTCAGCCCACTCAGGGCGAACATCAGGGCGATCAGGTTCACCCCCGCCGCCCACTGTCCGGACGCATCCACCGGCAGCGCCTCCGGCAACTTCAGCGTGCCGATGATCGCCTGCGCCCGCGGCGGCATCTTCTGGAACGCGGTCGTGTCCAGCGTGAACGGCACGTTCAACAGGACGCCCAGTTGCGTGCCCAGAATCAGGCTGAGCACGATGGCCGGGATGACCACGGCGTCGGCGATCAGGTGCGCGAGGATCAATCGGTTCCGCGGCACCGGTTGACTCATCAGTAACTCCATCGTCCCCCGGTCGAGTTCGCCGGCCACCGCCCCGGCCGCCCGCCCGACCGCCCACAGGCTGGCCAGGATGATGACGACCGGGTGCAGCAGTTCCACCGCGAGGAAGTCGTTCGGCCGCTCGAACCGGATGTCGGACCCGCCCAGCACCGCCTGCGAGATCTTCCCCGGCCCCTTGAACACCACTTCTTCGATGAGTTCCTTGGGCAACCCGCCGACGAGGGCCATCACCTCGAAGAACGGGGCGATCTCGGTCGTCACCTTCTTGGCGATGCCGACCCAGATGAACGAGAACACGAACAGCAACAGGCACACCACCAGCAGCGGCCAGCGGCTGTCGCGGAGCAGTTTGCGGACGAGGGTGAACGTCATGGGGCGGTGGCCGGTTGGGGTGGGGGGGGGGGGGGGGCGCCGGCCGCACCGCAGGGGCGCGGGGGGGGGGGGGGGGGGGATGCCCCCGCC
>JBBRUO010000208.1:0-9271 GCA_038247725.1 Gemmatales bacterium | reverse complement strand
GTGCCGATGACCCGCCCGTTCACCGTCAGGTCGAGCACCGGCCCGATCCGCTCGAACCGCCGCAGCACCCGCCGCACCGTCAGCACGCCGGTCGTCGTGGAAATCGTCCCGGCCGATCGCAGACGGCGCATGCGCAAACCCCGGTCGCCGGCCGCTCGCGTGGGCGAACGGCCGATGGCCGGGGCGTGTGCGATGTCGGGGTGCGTTCAGGCGTTCGGCGGGTGGAGCGGTCCCCCGGTTGGGACAATCCGTCGTTCCCGCCATTCGTCTCAACTATCGTTTTCAGCCGCAAGTCGTTGGCGGGCATGAGTCGTCTCAGCCTGCGCAGTCGTCTCGCGGAGGGTGTGGGTTTCGGTGAGACGACTCGGTCCCACCCACCGGGGAGAGTTTTCCTCCCGCCGAATGCCTTACCGCAGGAAGTCGATGAGGCTGGTCTGGAACAGGCGTGCGGAGATGGCGAGCGTCGCCTGGAAGGCGTTGTCTTGCTCCCGCAGCTTGACCACGGCTTCGGCGTAGTCGGTGCTTTCCAACTCGCTGGAGCGGGTGTCCGCGCTCAACTTCAGGTCCGACACGCGGAAGCGGATGGCTTCGATGCCGGCCAGCGCCGCCGCCTGCTCGCCGGTGATCTCGGACAGGCCGTCGCGGGCCGCGTCCACCGCCCCGACCTGTTGCGTCAGCGCGGCCGACCGCTGCCCGTCCGACAGCGACGAATCGCGGAGGGTGTCCCGCAGGTTGATGAGCGCGGCGAAGGCGTCCGCCCCGGACTTCTGGAACACTTGCGACCCGACGTGCTTGGTGTCCACCGTCTGGTTCGGCGAGATCAGCCCGCGGGCGCGGGTGTCGGCCCCGGTGTACGAGACGGCGGTGGGCTGCCCGCCGGGGGTCAGGGACGTGACCACGAACGGCGGCGTCTCGACGGCCGTGCCGCCGAACAGGTACTTGCCGTCCGACTGCACGTTGCCCGCCTGCACCATCCGTTCGATGAGCGAGTCCACCTCCGTCGCCAGCGCCTGCCGGGAGTTGGGGTCGAGGGTCTGGTCCACCCCCTCCTGGGCGATCTGCTTGGCCCGCACCAGGGCGTTGGTCCCCTCCAACAGGGCGGACACGCTCGTGTTCAGGTCGGTGGCGGCGTCGTTGAGCGTCTGGGCGTAGGTGACGCTGCGGCGGCTGGTCGACTTCGCCTGGTTGATGGCGACGTAGTCGGCCGGGCCGTCGGACGCGGTGGTGATCCGCAACCCGGTGCTGATCTGGTCCTGGACGCGGGCGATGTTCGTCTGCTGGCGGCGGAAGTTGGCCAGCGCGCTCGCCGTCTGGGTCTGGGCGGTCACGCGGATGTTCACGGCACGGGTCTCCGAAGGCGATCACGGGTAGGGGGCGAAGCCGCGGGCGGGGCGTTACCGCAGGATGTCGAACACCGAGTCCAGCGCGGTGTTCACCACCGAGATGTACTTGGACGCGGCTTGCACCATCCGCTGGTAGTTGAGCAGTTGCAGGGTTTCCTCGTTCATGTCCACGCCGACGGCGGCCTGCTCCTGGGCGAACAGCGACGACTGGACGCCGGACTGGGCGGCCACCTGGTCGTCCAGCGACGTCACGTCCGCGCCGACCGCGCCGACGATGTCGAGGTATTCCACGGTCAGGGTGCGGTTGCCGAAGACGGCGCGGTCCTGGATGTCGGCGAGCAACTTGGCGTTGCCCGAATCCCCCGGCTGGCCGGTGCGGGACAAAGCGACGAGCGACGGGTCGGCGAGGACGTCCGGGCGGACGGCGATGTCGGTGGCGCTCGACCCCTTGAATAGCCCGCTCACCCCGAACGCGCCGAGCAGGCCGGCGGCGTCCGGCGGGGCGTACAGGTCGGACGCGAACGTGCCGTTGGTCGTCGTGCCGGCGGTCAGGCTGACGGTGACGCCGTTGCCGGCGGCGAGCGGGGTGCCGGGGGTGTACCCCTCGCCGACGTTCAGCGTGGCGATCAGGGTGTTCGCGGCGTTCCGCACTTCCAGGTTCAACCCCGGCGTGGTGCCGACGGTGCCGGTGCCGGTGATCTGGAAGCTGAACGTGTCGTTGCCGGTGCCGGTGTACGCGCCGCCGACGGTGGGCACCGCCGTGCCGCCGACGTTCACGGCCTGCGGCGGGTTGCTGGGGCGGGCGGCGAAGTCGAACGAGAACCCCGGCTGGGCCTGGAATCGCAGGGTGTTCTGCGGCACGTCCACCGTCGCCTGCACCTGCCCGCCGGTGGCGGCGGTGATGGCGGCGGCCACGTCGTTCAGGCTCTGGGCGGCCGGGTCGATGGCGACGACGCTGTTCGTCCGGGTACCGGTGCCGGCGTCGGTGACGCTGACGACGAGTTGCCCGGCCGTGACCGGAATCGGCAGGTTCTGGGTGTTCAGCAGGGCGGCCGGGTCGGTCACGCCGCGGGTGGCGGTCACGAGGGATCGCGGGCCGGTGAGAGCGATGCCGGTGGCCTGCACCTGATCCACCGACTGGATGAACTTGGCCGCCAGTGCGTCGAGCCGGGCACGGGTGGCGGGGATGTCGGTGTTGTACTCTTGCAGCGCGCCGGTGACGGTCCCGGCTTCGAAGTTCACCGCCGACGGGTTGGCCCCGGCCGTCACCACCTGCTTCTGCCCAGTGGGGCCGATGACGGTGCTGAACTGGACCGCCGAGTCGCCGACGACGACGGCCGTGTTCCCGGCGAGGATGTTCACCGCCCCGAACTTGAGCGGCACGACGCGGACGTCGATCCGCTCGCTCAGGTTGGCGATCAACTGGTCCCGCTGGTCCTTGAGGTCGTTCGCCTGGTCCCCGCGCGACTCGACGTTGGCGATCTCGCCGTTGAGTTGGGCGATCTTCTTGGCGAACGTGTTCACCTCGTTCACCGACTGGTCCACCCGGCGGCCGACGTCGGCGCGGAGGATGTCGAGGTCGCCGGCGGCGGCGTTGAACTGGCGGGCCAGGTTGTCGGCGGTGCCGAGCAGTTCGCGGCGGGAGGCGGAGTCGTTCGGGCGGGTGGTGAGCGCCGTCGCCTTGGTGAAGAAGGTGTCGAGCTGGTCGCCGATACCGGCGGCCGTCGGGCGGAGGGCGGTTTCCACCTGCCGGCGGGTGTCCAGGCGGACGGAGACGGAGGCCAGGCTGGCGGCGCTGTTCCGGCGGGCGCTGGCGAGCGTCGGGGCCTCGTACCGGGTGAACCGGTTGATCGTCACCCCGGTGCCGACCTCTTGCCCGGCGGTGGTGTTCGCCAGGTCGATTCGCTGCCGGCTGTACCCCGGCGTGTTGGCGTTGGCGATGTTCTGGCCGATCAGGTCGAGCGCTTTCGTGCTGACGGACAGGGCCGAGATGCCGATCGTGAACCCGTTGATGGCCATGATGGGGGGTCATCCGCTGGCGGTGAGGGCGGCCTCCGCGGTGCCAGTGACGGCGGTACCGGTCGGGCCGTATCGGGGGGACGGGGGGTCGGCGGTCAGCCCGCTCAACACCCCGCAGAAGTAAGATCGAAGGTGGTCGATCAGATTTGCGTTGGCCGATTGAAACTGCTCGACCTGGGTGGTCAGGGCGCGGAGCCGCTCGCGGGCCCCCCGCACCGCCTCGGCCAGCGGCCGGGACAGCGGCTCGGCCAACTCGACGAGGGTGGCGGTCGGCGGCAGGCCGAGGGCGTCGGCGAGCGCGGCGGCGGCCGCTTCCCGCTCGGCCGCCCGCGCGGTCAGCTCGGCGGCCACCCGCTCGTGGTCCGGCCACAGCGCTTCCACCGCCGGCAGGTCGCCCCTCCGGAGGGTGGTGTACAGCCGCATGACCGTCTGGCGGGCGGTCTGGAGCAACGCCTCCTCAACCTGAAGTCGGGCCAGGAGGGTTTGCACCAGCGGGCGGGGGGAGGGCACGGGCATTCGTGGTGTACCGCAGTTGTCGTTCGATCGCGGGGGCAAGCCCGATCCCGCCGGCGTCGGCCAGGTGTTGGCTCAGGTACAGGTCGAACAACCCGCCCTGGACATCACCCGTGTCGCCGGCGAACAGCCCGCCGCCGTCCGGGTCCAACGTCTGCCGCATCTCCTTCAGCAGCAGGCTGAGGAACGTGGCCTCGAAGTCCTTGGCGGTGGCGGCGACCTGATCGGGCGCGGACGCCGATACCCTAGCACCGGTTTTCAACCGCATCGGCCCGGCGGCCGGCGGGAGCGGGACGAATCGGTCGGCGAGCGGAATCATTTCGGCACCGGGTGGAGGTTTCAGGCGACGACCGACGGTATGCCGTCGCCGTTCCCCGCCGTCAACGGTCTGGTGCCACGAAAAGGGGACACCGCGGGGCCAGCGGCGTTCGACGAGAAAAGGTGGGCAAGATGGGCCGCGCGGCGGTCGCCATCGAGGCGGAGTCGGCGGGCGAGGCCGCCGCCGCTCCTTCGGCACACGGTGGGGCGGGCGTCACTTCCCGAGCACGTTCTTCCGCCACAGCACTTCGAGTTCGCGGGCGTCGGCCACGGCGTACTGCCGCTTCAACCCGGAGTCGAAGCCGTACCGCTGGGCGTCGCGGAGGAAGCCGACGAAGTGCTTCTCGCCCTTCCACCGCACCAGGAAATCGACCAGCGACACGCTCCCGACGGCGAACCCGGTGACCGCCTTCGCCGGCACGTCGGTCGCGGTCAGCACCGCGCTCACCGGCTCCAGTTCGCCGTCGCGGTCGCACCGGGCGACCGTCCGCCGGTAGCGGCCGAGTTGCTCCGGCGACTCGGCCAGCACGGCCATGCCCAGCATGGCCCACTTCGGCGGGGCCTGCGACGGGAACAGGTCGGCGAGGACGACGTGCGTCAGTTCGCGGGGCAGCGCGTCTTCGGCGACGGTCGGGTCGTCGGCCCGCAAGTCGATGCGGCGGGCGACGGCCTCGCCGTTGGTCAGGGTCACGTCGGCCCGGCCGGTGCCGTCCGCCGGCAACTTCGTGGCGCGGGCGAAGGCGTCGGCGTCCGGGTGCAGGACCACCTCGCACTTGGGCCGCCAACTGGTGCCCGACGCGGCCGACCACTTGGCGAAGATCGCCTGCCGCTTCGCCTCGGCGGCGCGGGCGACGGCTTCGGCGACGCCGGGTGTGCCCCGGTACTTCACCCGGAAGCTGTCGGTCTCCACGGTCTCCCAGTCGCCGTCGAGGGCGGGCGGATTCGGGCGTCGGCCGGCGAGGTTGCCGGCCCGCGTCCGCGCGGCGGCCAGCACGTCCCGCCCGGCGTTTTGCAGCCCCGCATGATCGGGCGCGATGGCGAGCGCGTCCTCGATTTCGCCCACCAGATCGGCGGCGGTTTGTGCGTCGGGGCCGCGGTTCAGCGTGTCAGTGGCCACCTTCAGCCGGCAGTACGCCCACGCCGTCTTTTGCTCGGCGGACATCACCAGTTTGCCGCTGAACGCCCGCCCGAACAGGTCGCGAGCTTCCAGGAACTTGCCCGGTTCGGAGCGGGCCGCGTTGAACACGGCCGTCGCCTGCTTCAGTAAATCGAGGCCGCTAGTTTCCGCGGCGGGTGGGGCCGTCGGTTGCGGGGCCGCGTCCGACACCGGCGGGGGCAACGGGGCGTCGGTCGGGAACAGCGGCGGGGCCTCCGCGCCGGACGGCGGCGGCAGCGCCCCGTTCGGCGGCAGTGGCGGGGGGAGCGGTGGCCCGCCCGGCATGGGTACTGATCCCGTTGGCACCGGGGGGACCGACAGCGGCGGGTCCGCCGGCGCGCCGCCGAGCAGGGCGAGGTTCTTGCGGGCCTCCGCGATCGCGGTGGGGTCGGTCAACTGCTTCAACTCGGCGGCGTAAGCGGCCCGCAAAGTGTCGCGGAACTCCTTGTCGCCGTCGGCGTGCGCGAGCTGCCGTTCGAGGATCAACACGGCGTCGAGCGGGCGGCCCTCGGCCAGTCGCGCCTTGGCGACGGCGATGGCGTCGGTGACGGCACGGGGCGGCTGCTGGGCGACGGCGAACGGGCCGACGAGCGCGGCGGCGAGCGCCGCCAAGGCGGGCGAGTACCGGGGCATGAACGCATCCTTGCGGGGGGTGGGGAGCGAATGCCGAATGGCGGGAACCGGATTGGGCCGACGCCGGCGGGCGGGTCGAAGTCCGTGACCGGACCCGTCGGGGACCGAGGGTATACCGGACCCTTCCGGTAAAAAAAAGCTCAAGTGGAATCGGGGTTCAGGCAGGGCTGTTCGGAGATTGAAGAGAAGCGGATTGAACCACGAAGAGCACCAAGGGCACGAAGGATCAGAAACGAGCAGAATCCAAGTTTTTCCTGGTGCTCTTCGTGCCCTTGGTGGTTGAACATCTTCCCCAAATTCGACCGCTCAACAGCCTGGGAATCGGGCTGTGGCAACCGGTTCGGACGACCGCGTTGGCATCACTTCCCCGGCAGCAGGTCCAGCATCAAGTGCGACGGGTACTGCGCCGAGCGGTACACCCGCTGCGTCGCCTTCACGAAGTCCTTCGCCTCGGCCTGGAAGATGTTCGGCACATACGTCTGCGGGTTGCGGTCGATTACCGGGAACCAGGTGCTCGACACCTGCACCATGATGCGGTGCCCCTTGCGGAACCGGTGGTGCCCGCCGTTCAGGTCGATGCCGTACTCTTCCACCGCGCCGGGCAGCACCGCCTCCGGTTTCTCGTACCCCTTGCGGAACCGCGCCCGCAGCGGTTCCCCCGCGATCAACTGCTGGAAGCCGGCCATGTCCGCCGGTTTCGCGTCCGCCTCCGGGTGAACGTCGATCAGCCGCACCACCCAGTCGGCGTCGGTCCCGGTGGTGCTGGCGAACACGTGCGCTTTCATCGCCCCCGCGATCACCACATCCTCGGTCAGCGGCGGGGTCTGGTACGTCAGCACGTCCGGCCGCCCGTCGGTGAACCGCTGATCCTGCACCAGCCACGTCGGCCACTCCGGGCCGGGGTACGTCGGGCGGACGGGGCGCGGGCGGTACGGCACCGGCTTCGCCGGGTCCGAGATGTACTCGTCGAACGCCGTGTCCGCCTTCGCCAGGGGGTCGAAACTGAGCCGGCCGTTCGGGTGGAAGTACAGTTTCCGCGCCTGCGCCTGCTTCGGCGGCCACTGGTCGTAGGACTCCCAGGTGTTCGCCCCGGTCTGGAACATTTGCGCTTCCGGGATGACCGCCTCGGCGTCCTTTAAATACTTGGCGAAGAACGGGGCCTGAATCTTCGACCGGAAGTGCGACCCGGTGTCCGACCCGAACGCGATGCGGCCGAGGTGGTCGAACTTGCCGGCCCACCCGCCGTGGTTCCACGGCCCCATCACGAGGAAGTTCTGGCCCTGGGTGTCGTGCTTCTCCAGGTGTCGATAAATGCTCTGCGGCCCGCGCAGGTCTTCCTGGTCGTACCACCCGCCGACGGTGAGTGTCGGCACCGTCACCGCCGTGAGGCGCGGTTCGAGCGACTGCTTTTTCCAGTAGGCGTCGTAGTTCGGGTGCGCGACGAAGTCGTTCCACGTCGGCAACTTCTCCTTGAAGTGCAGCCGGTTGGCGTTCGACAGCGGGCCGAGCTTCAGGTACCAGTCGTAGGTGTCGTGGGTGTCGAATTTGAAGGTGTAGTTGGTCTTCCCGGTTTCCAGCAGGGCGGCGTACTCGAACCCGTAACTGAGGCGGAACGCGCCGTTGTGGTGGAAGTCGTCGCCGAGGAACATGTCGGCGGGCGGGGCCTGCGGGGAGACGGCCTTCAGCGCCGGGTGCGGGTCGAGGGCGGCGACGGCGGCCAGCCAGCCGGGGTAGCTGATGCCGACCATGCCGACCCGCCCGTTGTTCCCCGTCACCGTCTTCAGCAGCCAGTCGATGGTGTCGGACGTGTCGGACGCCTCGTCCACGGCCTTCGGGTCTTTCGGGTCGCGGGCCGGCCGCAGCATGACGAACGTGCCGTCCGACTTGTACCGCCCGCGGATGTCTTGCACGGCGAACGCATACCCCTCGTCGGCCAGCTCGCGGTAGAAGCCGCGGATCATCGCCTCGCCGGAGCCGTCGATGCCGTAGGGGGTCCGCATCAGGAGGATCGGCACCGGGGCTTTCGCGGCCTTCGGGACGTGGACCGTGGTGTACAACTTCGCCCCGTCCCGCACCGGCACCATCGCCTCGATGAAGTCGAACCGGGGGTCGGGCTTCTTTGGCTGTTGGGCGTGGACGGCGGACGCGAGCAGGAAGACGAGCGGGAGCAGACGGACGGCGGTTGGCATGGGGAACTTCCGACGGGAATGGCGAACCCGCCGGAGTATCTCACGCAGGACGGCGCGCCGCAAGCAGTTGGTGTCGGGCGGCTCGCTGCTCCGCGGGCCGCCAGTTCATACGCTACCGCGATGCCGGATCGCCGGACCGATCCGATCCCCTCCCGGAGTTCACGCCGATGAAACTGGCCACCATTCTCACCCCGGCTGGCCCCCGCGCGGCCGTCCCCGTCGAGGACGCCTACGTCGATCTGCACGCCACCGACTCCGGCCTGCCGAAGACGGTGAAGGAATTGCTCGCCGCGTCCCCGGCCGTCCGTCAGGCCGCCGCCGAAGCCGCCGCCAGTTCGAAAGCCGTCAAGTTCCTGGCCGAGGCGGTGAAGCTGCTGCCGCCGATCCCGAACCCGTCGAAGATCCTGTGCATCGGGCTGAACTACGCCGACCACGCCCGCGAGGGGGGCAAGGCCATCCCGGCCGAGCCGGTGCTGTTCGCCAAGTATTCGAACACGCTGATCGCCGCCGGCGACCCGATCAAGCTGCCGAAGGTGGCGCAGAAGGTGGACTACGAGGCCGAGCTGGTGATCGTCATCGGGAAGCCGGGCAAGCACATCCCGAACGATGCGTCGGCGATGGCTCACGTCGGCGGGTACACCTGCGGGCACGACGTGTCCGCCCGCGACTGGCAGTTCCGCGGCGAAGAGAAGCAGTGGACCATCGGCAAGACGTTCGACACGTTCGCCCCGACCGGGCCGGTGCTGGTGACCGCCGACGAGCTGACCGACCCGCACAACCTGCAGGTGCAACTGCGGCTCAACGGCGCGACCATGCAGAACAGCAACACCAGGGAGTTCATCTTCCAGGTGCCGCACATCCTGTGGTTCCTGTCGCAGGTGGTGACGCTGGAGACGGGCGATTTGATCTTCACCGGCACCCCGCCGGGCGTCGGCATCTCGCGGAACCCGCAGGTGCTGTTGAAGGCCGGCGACGTGGCCGAGGTGGAGATCCAGGGGATCGGGGTGTTGAAGAACCCGGTCGTGGCGGAGTGAGTCGGTTCGCGCGTCGAACTCGCCGCAACGGGGCGACCGACTCTGCCGCCTCTCCGGGGCATGAGT
>JBBRUO010000207.1:0-9340 GCA_038247725.1 Gemmatales bacterium | reverse complement strand
TTCGCCGCCCTCGACGCCCTGTACCACAAGCGAAATGACCCGGCCGCCGCCCTCCCCGCCCGCGACCGCGTCCGGCCGATCCCCGTCGAAGCCCCGCCCGCGTCCGCCCGCGCGCTCGGCGAAGCCGCGCTGCGGCGGGGCGAACTGGCGGTGCTGCTCGTAGCCGGCGGGCAGGGGTCGCGGCTGGGCTTCGACAAGCCGAAAGGCCTGTTCCCGGTTGGTCCCGTCAGCGGCGCGACGCTCTTCCGCATCCACGCGGAGAAAGTTCTGGCGCTGTCGAACCGGTACGGGAAGCCGGTGCCGTTCCTGGTGATGACCAGCCCGGCCACGCACGCGGACACGGTCGAGTACTTCCGCGCCGAACGCCACTTCGGTCTACCGGCCGACCAGATCGCGTTCTTCCAGCAGGGGACGATGCCGGCGCTCGACCTCGCCACCGGCCAACTGTTGCTCGAAGCGCCCGGCAAGCTGTTCCTCAGCCCGAACGGGCACGGCGGGTCGCTGACCGCCCTGGCCGACTCCGGATTGCTGGCGAAGTTAAAGGCCGCCGGCATCAAGCACGTCCACTACTTTCAGGTGGACAACCCGCTGACCCAGGTCGGCGACCCGGCGTTCCTCGGCCGGCACATCGAGACCGGCTCGGACGTGTCGTCGAAGGTGGTGTTCAAGGAGAACCCGGCGGAGAAAGTCGGCGTGCTGGCCCTCGTGGACGGGAAGTGCGGCGTCATCGAGTACTCGGACCTGACGGCGGGAATGGCCGAGGAGCGGGCTGCCGACGGGTCGCTGGCGTTCAAGGCGGGGAACCCGGCCATCCACCTGTTCTCGGTCGCATTTCTGGAACGGGTGACAACGGGTCGTCAGCGGCTGGGGTTCCACGTGGCGCGGAAGAAGGTGCCGCACTGGGATCCGGCGACGGGCGCGACCGTGACGCCGGCCGTCGAGAACGCCCTGAAGTTCGAGCTGTTCGTGTTCGACGCGCTGCCGCTCGCCGACCGCTGGCTGGCCGTCCGCACCGCCCGCGCGGACGAGTTCGCCCCGCTCAAGAACGCCACCGGCCCGGACTCACTGGCGACGTGTCAGGCGCTGATGATCGCCCGCGACCGGCGGTGGCTGACGGCCGCCGGCGCGACCGTGGCGGACGGCGTGGCGGTGGAGATTTCCCCGCTGTTCGCGCTGGACGCGGACGAGTTGCGGGTGAAGTTGCCGGCCGGACTGGTGATTGAAGAGCCAAGGTATTTTGAACCAGCAGTATAGTTCCCAGGGGCTTCCGCCCCTGGCTACGTCCGACGGCCCCTCCGGGGCGAAAACAAAACCGAAACCAACTTTATGTTCTTGAGTCTTCTCTTCGTCCCGGAGGGACCGTCGGCCTTAAGCCAGGGGCGGAAGCCCCTGGGAACCCCCATTCGCCACACCCTGAGACCCCAATGCTTCACGCAATGATTATGGCCGGCGGCGGCGGGACACGGTTCTGGCCCCGCAGCCGGAACGCCCGGCCCAAGCAGTTCCTCGCCTTCGCCGGCGAGCGGTCCCTCTTGCAATCCACCCTGGACCGCATCGCCCCGGTGGTGCCGCCCGAACGGACGTGGGTGGTGACCGGGGCGGACTACGTCGAGGAGACGGCGGCGCAACTGCCGGAACTGCCGCCCCGCCACATCGTCGGCGAGCCGTTCCGCCGCGACACCGCCCCTTGTGTCGGGCTGGCCGCGGCGCTAATCGCGGCCGAAGACCCGGACGCCGTCATGGCGGTGCTGCCGGCCGACCACATCATCGAACCGGAGCGGGAGTTCCAACGGGCGTTGCACGCCGCCGAGCAGTTCGCCACCGAATACCCGGAGTGCCTGTTCACCTTCGGCATCCGCCCGACCTTCGCCAGCACCGGGTACGGGTACATCCACCGCGGCGCGGCCGTCGGCGAGCGGAGCGGGGTGCCGCTGTTCCGGGTGAGCGAGTTCCAGGAGAAGCCGACGGCGGAGGTGGCCGAGCAGTTCGTCCAGAGTGGCGAGTACGACTGGAACAGCGGCATCTTCGTGTGGAAGGCCCAAACCATCTTGAGCCAACTGAAGGCGAACCGGGCGGACATCCACGACGCCTGCGGCCGCATCGCCGCCGCGTGGAAGACGCCCATCGGGGCGGAGGTGTTCGCCGAGGAGTATCGCACCATCAACGGCACCAGCATCGACTTCGCCGTGATGCAACCCGCCGGCCGGGCGGGAATCGTCCGCGTCCTCCGGGCACCATACCAGTGGGACGACGTGGGCAGTTGGCTGGCACTGGAGCGGCACAACCCGCAGGACGCCGGCGGCAACACGGTGCAGGGCGAGAGCGTCCTCATCGACGCCACCGGCTGCGTGGTGTCGGCGGAGGCGGGGAACATCGTCGCCGCCGTGGGGGTGTCGGATCTAGTCATCATTCAGGCCGGCAACGCGACCCTCGTGATTCGCAAACAGGACGAGTCGCGGGTGAAGGAGATCGTCGAGGCGTTGAAGAAGCAACAGCGGGCGGAGTACCTGTGATGGGGGACCGGAGTCGCCGCAGCCGGCGGACGGAACGGGGCGCGCGGAACGCCCCGCTACCGGCGTTCGGCGTGTCCACGCTGGCGGAGTTGGCCGCGCTCGAGTTGGACACCCCGCCCGACCCGCACCCCGACCGTCCCAAAGGCCGACTGCTCGCCGTCGATTACGGCACCGTCCGCGTCGGCCTCGCCATCTCGGACCACGACCGCCGCATGGCCTCCCCGCTGGACAATTACACCCGCGTCAGCACGGAGGCGGACGCCGACTACTTCCGCAAGCTGGCCAAGCGGGAGCAGGCGGCCGGGCTGGTAGTCGGGCTGCCGATCCACATGGACGGGTCCGAGAACCGCGAGAGCGAAGGGGCGCGGGCCTACGCCAAGTGGCTGACCGAGTTGACCGGGCTGCCGGCCGTCATGTGGGACGAGCGGCTGAGTTCGTTCGCGGCGGACGAGTTGATGGCCGGGGCCGAGCTGACGTGGCGGGAGCAGAAGGGGAAGCGGGACAAACTCGCGGCGATGCTGATCTTGCAAGCGTACCTGGACGCCGGATGCCCGGCCGGGGAGACGTGACGGCGCGCGAAAAAAGACGAACACCGGCCCTAAGCCGGTGTTCGTCGGGCGTGATCCGCCAGCCGTGTTACAGCTTGCCGGCTTCCTTGTACATCACCCGCTTCCGCAGGATCGGGTCGTACTTCATCAGTTGGATCCGCTCCTTGGTGTTGTTGCGGTTCTTCTCCGTGAAGTAGCAGTGGCTGCTCTCGCTGCTCACCAGTTTGATGATGCCGCGGGCCTCTTTCTTCCCCTTCGCCATGTCGCACCTTGCGAGGAAATCGTGTTCGAGTGTGTCAAAGGGTGAAATTCTACCCCCGCCCGGCGTTCCGAGAAGGGGAATTCCGCGCCGGTGCCGACGGTCACTTCTTCTTCGGTTGTTTCGGCAGCGTCTCGGCCGGGTCGGTGTCGGGCACCTTCAGTTCCGTCCGCAGGCGGGCCAACTCGGCTTCCAACTCCTTCCGCGTGGCGGCGTACTTGGGGTCGTCGTACACGCTCGTCAGTTCCTTCGGGTCGGCCTTCAGGTCGAAGAGTTCCCAGTAGTCGAACATCGGCTCGTAGAACCGCACCAGCTTGTAGCGGTCGGTGACGACCCCGTAATGCCGGGCAACGTTGTGCGGGCCGGGCCGCTCGTAATAGTGGTAGTAGAAGCTCGTCCGCCAGTCCTTCGGCGTCTCTCCCTTCAGCAGCGGGACGAGGCTGTGGCCCTGAATCTCGGCCGGCACCGGCACCCCGGCCGCTTCCAGGAACGTCGGCGCGAAGTCGATGTTGCTGACGATCTTGTCCGACGTGCCGCCCGGCTTGGTGACGCCCGGCCACTTCACCAGCAGCGGCGTCCGCAGGCTCTCCTCGAAGATCCACCGCTTGTCGAACCACCCGTGCTCGCCGAGGTAGAACCCCTGGTCCGACGTGTACACCACGATGGTGTTGTCGCTCAGCCCTTCCTTGTCCAGGTAATCCAGCACCCGACCGACGCCTTCATCGACGGCCGCGATGCAGCCGAGGTAGTCGTGCAGGTAGCGGTTGTACCGCCAGCGGGTGAGGTCCTTGCCGCTCAGGTTGGCCTTCTCGAACGCCTCGTTGCGGGGCTTGTAATACTCGTCCCACTTGGCCTTCTGCTCGGTGTTGATGCCGGGCGGGTAGACGAGTTTGGCGTCCAACTTGGAGAACGTCTTCTCCAGCGTCATGTCCTGGTTTTTCTCGGCCTTGCCGCGGCCGGAGTAGTCGTCGAAGAGGGTGTCCGGCTCCGGGTACTTGCGGTCCTTGTCGTGCCCCAAGTGCCGCAGCGCCGGCGACCACTCGCGGTGCGGGGCCTTGTGCTGGCACATCAGCATGAACGGCTTGTTCTTGTCCCGCTTCTTCAGCCAATCGATGGAGAAGTCGGTAATCAGGTCGGTCGTGTACCCTTCGTGCTTGACCCGCTGGCCGTTGTCGATCATCGGCGGGTTGTAATAGATGCCCTGGCCCGGCAGGATGTGCCAGGAGTCGAACCCGGTCGGGTCGGTGACGAGGTGCCACTTGCCGACGACGGCGGTCTGGTACCCGGCCTTCTGGAGCAGTTTCGGGAACGTCACCTGGCTGCTGTCGAACCGGCTGTTGTTGTTGTTGTAAAAGCCGTTGATGTGGTTGTACTTGCCGGTCAGCACGCACGCCCGGCTCGGCCCGCAGATGCTGTTCGGGACGACGCAGCGGTCGAACCGCATGCCGCCACTGGCGATGCGGTCGATGTTCGGGGTGCTGTTCAACTTCAGCGGGTGGTTGTAGGCGCTGATGGCCTGGTAAGCGTGGTCGTCACTGAAGATGAACACGATGTTCGGCTGCTTCGCGGGTTCGGCCGCGAACGCCGGCATGGCCAGCAGCAGAGCGAGGAGCGAGACGCGCATGGCCCGCCTCCAGGGGAGAGGGATGAGGGAAGTCAGCGTATGCGGGGAGTCGCGGATGGGAAGTGGTGGTGCGGGACCGCCCGCGCAATGATCGACCTCGAACTTCGACAATGCCGAGGACAGGATTTGAACCTGCACACCCTTGCGAGTACCAGCACCTCAAGCTGGCGCGTCTGCCAGTTCCGCCACCTCGGCATGATGGTAGGTGAAAGGTAGGGATCGGACCCGACCCCAGCAAGTGCGATTTCCGTCACGTCGTGTGAAAAGGCGGGGCGTTGATCGAAGACCTCACCCCCCCCGTCCTGGAGAGGGGGCCGGGGGGGGGTGAGGTCTGACAAACCTTCGCCACACCCAAGACCGATCCCTGACAGGGGCCGGGGCGTGAGGTCGTCCGCCTCGTCCGACCCCGCTACTTCACCGGTTTGGCCAGCAGTTTGTCGAACTCGACCCGCACTTCCTTCGTGTCGGCGGCTTTCAGGACCGCCGCGTTCGCCTTCGCCAGCAGGTCCCGCTCCACCTGCGGGGCGACCTTCTTCATCACCTCGAACGCCGCCTTGCCCAGCAGCGCGGCCGGCTTCCCGCTCACCCCCAGGGTGTACTCGCACACCAGTTCCGAGTACCCCACCCGCGCTTCCGTCGCCCGCACCCGGATGGCGACCGTCGGCAGTAGCGCGCCCGGCTCGAAGGTGGTGCTGCTGGTCAGCTCGCACCGCAGGTCCAGCACCGCCCGGCACCGCACGTGCGTCTCCCCGGCGTACACCCGCTTCCCCATTCCCCACATCTGGTTCTCGTACACCGCCCGCACGTCCAGCCCGATGGCGGCGTCGAACAGGGTCTTGTCGGCGGCCGTCCGCACGTCCCGGATGTTCAGCGCCAGGGACTTCGCCGGGTCGATGGCCGTGAGCGTCACCTTCTGCCAGTGGCCGTCGTCCCGCACCGCCTTCATCGGCACCGGCTTGTACAGCAGTCGCTGTTTCTCCCACTTGACGCCGATGGTCACCTCCCGCTGGCCGCCCCACCCCATCGGCGCGACCGAGAGCGGGGCCGGCAGGGCGGCCACCAGCATCGGCCGCAGGACGGCGGACAGGGCTTTCGGGTCGAACGCCGGGTCGGCGGCGGCGGCCGGCAGCGCGACCGCGAACAGGGCGAGGAGGCTGGGGCGAAGGCCGGGCATGGGCGGTCTCGGCGAGGCGGGAGTTTCCCCGCATCATACCGCCGGCGGGAAGTGCCCGCGCAAGAGAAAATCGCGGCGCAAGCCGATTCTCACGCCGCTTCCTTTGTGTTAGCCCGAAGCGCGAGCGAGGGGCCAACCACCATCGGGGGCCGGGAGCGACTGGCCACCCATCGCCGCACGCCCCTTGCTGGCGCGGCGGGCTAACAAGCAGAGTCTGGTTTTGTTCGCCCGAAGCGCGAGCGAGGGGCCAACCACCATCGGGGGGCCGGGAGCGACTGGCCACTCATCGCCGCACGCCCCTTGCTGGCGCGGCGGGCTAGCAAGCTTCCAACCCCATCGCCCGGAGCATCGCCGCGAACCGCCGCCGGTTCGCGTGGTCTTCCACCGTCCGCAGGGCGTGCAGCAGGCCGGGGAAGTAGAAGAGGGCGGTGAGACCGAGGTTCTTGACCGCGGCGGAGCGGTGGCCGGTGCCGAGGACGGCGAGCGGGGGGCAGGCGAAGGCGAGGATCGTGAGCATGGCGGGTTTCCTCGGGTGAGGGTGACACACTCGCACCATACCCGCCCACCCGTGAACGCCCGCTGAGTTCGGCGTGAGCGACCGGTGAGAGTTCCTGACAGCCGAACCGACGACTCTGTCCCATGCAGCCGCCATGGGGGGAACGCGACAACGTCTTTATCTCGTTGTACTTGGGGGCGAAAATCGGGATAATACCTGACTCCCCCTGGTCACGCCGCGCCCACCGTAGAATGTCACGAGACCACCCCGACCGTTGGAAAACCCGCCAACACTCGTCTGTTCCCGTGACGACGCTCTCACCCGGTTCCCACCCGGACCTTCGGAGGAAGACCCATGTTCTCCCGTTTGCCCCGCCTGCTTCCGGCGATCGCCATCGCCGCGGCCGGGGTTCTCCTGCTCGCCACCGGCACGACGGCCCAACCGCCGGCCACGCCCTCGCCCGCCGACCTGAAGGCCAAGCAGGAGGAAAACGCCAAGCTGTTCAAGGACTTCACCGACAGCCTCGTCCGCCTGGCGAACCGGCTGGAGAAGAGCGACCGCCCCGAGGACAAGGAGAAGGCCAAGACGATCACCCGCGCCATCGACCTGGCGTCGAAGGAGAACGTGTCCGGTCAGTTCTCGAAGCTGGTCCAGGGCCTCGCCAAGGGCAAGACCGACTTCGACCTGACCAACCTGAAAGGCGACGAGCAACAGTTGCGGTCCATGCTCAAGCAGATCCTCGACATCCTCATGACGGATGACGAGTCCGCCGCCCGCAAGGCCGAGATCGCCAAGCTGGAGGCCATCCTCAAGCAGGTGAAGGACCTGGAGCGGCAGCAGAAGGTCGTCCAGGCCATCACCGAGGCCAAGTCGGGCGACCCGAAGAAGATCGCCGACAGCCAGGGTGACCTCGCCGACAAGACCGACGACATCGTCAAGCAGACCGGCGACAAGAAGGACGGCGGCAAGCCGGGCAGCGGCGAGCCGAAGAAGGACGACCGCGCCGAGGCCAAGCCGGAAGCCAAGCCGGGCGAAGCCCCCGGTGAGGGCAAGGGCGAGACCGCCGAAGCCAAGGGTGAGCCGAAGGACGGCATGGGCGAGGGCAAGGAAGGCGAAGGCAAAGGGGCCGGCGAAGGCAAGCCCAAGGACGGCATGGGCGAGGGCAAGCCGGGCGAACCCAAGGACGGCGCGGGCAAGCCGGGTGACGACAAGCCGGGTGAAGGGAAAGGGGCCGGCGAACCCAAGCCGATGACCGGCGGGCCGATGGACCCGAAGCCCCCGATGGGCGGCAAGCCCGGCGAAGGCCAGCCGAAGCCGGGCGACGGCAAAGGCAAGGGCGAAGGCAAGGGCGAAGGCAAGCCGGGCGACGCCAAAGCCGGTGAGGGCAAGGGGAGCGGCGAAGGCAAGCCCATGCCGGGCGGCGGTGAGCCGATGCCCGGCGGTGGCGAAGGCAAGCCCGGCCAGGGCAAACCCGGTGAGCCGGGCCAGCCGGGGCAACCCGGTCAGCCGGGGCAACCCGGTCAGCCCGGTCAGCCGAAAGAGCAGACCCCCGGCCGCAAAGAACTCGAAGAGGCTATCCCCTTCCAGAAGGACGCCGCCAAGAAGGTCGGTGACGACAACCGCAAAGAGGCCGGCAAGGGCCAGGACAAGGCGCTCGACAAGATCGCCCAGGCCATCGCCGAACTGGAGAAGCGGCTGAAGCAACTCCGCGAGGAGGAGACCAAGAAACTGCTCGCCGCCCTCGAAAACCGCATCAACAAGATGCTGGTCATGCAGATCGAAGTGTACGAGGCGACCAAGAACATCGACGCCGGCATCCAGAAGAACATGGGCGAGATCGGCACCGCCGACCGGCAGAAGTCCCTGCAACAGGGCGACCGCGAGGGCGAGATCGTCGCCGAGGCCGACCGCGCCATGAAACTGATGGAGAACGAGGGGTCGGCCGTCGCCTTCGCCACCGTCCTGAACGAGGTCCGCCAGGACATGATCGCCGTCCAACGGCGGCTGTCCCAGGTGTACGTGGACAAGCAGACGCAGGTGATCGAGGAGCAGATCATCGCCATGCTCAAGGACATGGCCGAGGCGCTGAAGAAGGCCCAACAGGAGCCGCCCCCGCCCCCGCCGCCGGGCAAGCCGGGTGATCCGCCGAAGCCGGGGAACAAGAAGTTGCTCGACCTGATCGCCGAACTGAAACTGATCCGCTCCCTCCAGAAGACGGTGAACGATCGCACCAAGATGTACGGCGGTGAGGGCGGGAAAATCGAGCAGTCGAAGGACCCGCTCATCCAGGCCGAGTTGAAGATGCTCGCCACCAAGCAGGCCAAACTGGAAGAGATGATCGACAAGATCGGCAGCGGCGGCAACGAGTGACCGATGAGCCGGGGATGAGAGTGTGACCGGGATTGTCCGATCCCGGTCACGCCGACTACCCTGGTGAAGTATCCTGACGCATGACACCCGTTCGGACGCTCGCCGTCCGACCTCCACCCACACCCCCTTTCCCCACCTTCAATAAATCGGGAGAACCGCCATGTCCCTCCGCAGTTGGATCGCCGGCATCGCCACCGCCGGCATTGTCGCCAGCCCCGCCGCCGCCGAGCCGGGTCAGCCCTTCGACGCCCCGAAAGCCGCCGCCCTCACCTTCGGCACGCTCCGGGCGATGTCGCCGGAGGCGGCGAAGGCGAAGGTGGAAGGGTTTCTGAAGGCGGAAGGGAAGCTGGACCAGA
>JBBRUO010000206.1:0-9356 GCA_038247725.1 Gemmatales bacterium | reverse complement strand
GCTCACCGCGCCGACCTCCCCTCAACGAGGGGAGGTGAAAACCATTCGGGACACCGCGAACCAACTTCGCTGGGCGTTACACATGACCCGCCTCCTGCCACTGCTGCAACCCCACTGGCTCACGATCACGCTGCTCGTCGTGGTGGCGGTGCTGGCGGTGAGGGCGATGCTGCGCGGGCGGTTCGGCGCGGGTGGCTGGCTCGCGGTCGGGTTCGTGCTGTTCGCAGGTGGGACGGCACTCCTCCACGGCTGGAAGTACCAACTCGCCGAAGACGGCGAATCGCGAACCGTTGCGGTGGCGGTGGTCGCGGTCGCGGTGGCGGTCTTCACGACGGCATTCCTTCTGTTGCTGCTCGCGCGAGTGTGGTCGTACACGCTCGGCCTCATCCTCGGTGCCGTCCTTCTGTTCGGCCTCGGCGGGTGGGTCGGCCGAGACATCGCGTCGGGTGTCGCCTACGCCGGGCGGTCGCTGCTGTTTCTCGACTTCATCCGCCCGTGGTGGCTGGTGCTACTGGTGCTGGTGCCGGCCGTGATTCTGATGAGCCGGGGCAGTTTGTCGGGTCTCGGCCCGTGGCGGAAGTGGATAGCGGTCGGCGGGCGGGCCGGAGTGGTTGCCGCGATCGCACTCGCACTCGCCGAACCGCGGCTGTTGCGGCCGAGCGAGAACGTGACCGTGTTGTTCCTCGTGGACCGCTCCTTCAGCATCCCGCAGGAACCGTTCCAGGAAAAGGAGAAGGGACCGGTCGTGGACCTGAGGTGGGAGCGGACGCGGGCGCTGATCGAGCGGTCGGTGGACTTGCAATTCACCCGCAGCCGGGACGACCGCTTCGGGGTGATGCTGTTCGGCAAGCGGCCGAAGCTGCTACTCCCGGCCGCGCCGGTGTTCACCACCCCTCTGAAACCGGAAGCCGCCGGCCCCGTGGACGGCGAGTACACCGACATCGCGGCGGCCTTCAAGCTGGCGCTGGCGTCCTTCCCCGAAGGGACCGGCAAGCGCGTCGTGCTGGTGTCCGACGGCAACCCGAACCGGGGACTTCTGAACGAGCAACTTGATCTGGCCGTGAAGAACAAGGTCGAGGTGGACACGGTCGCGCTGGCCCCCGGCCTTCGAAATGAAAACGAGGTGCGGGTCGAATCGGTGGACGCGCCCGCGCTGACGGCCGAGGGCGAGCGGCGGACGCTGCGGGTGGTGGTGCGGAACGAACACCCGACGCGGGTGGTGGACGGAACCCTCGAACTGCTCCGCATCGGCGCGGCCGTGGACGACGGGCAGGCCGACAAGCGCGACCCGGTGCGGATCGTCGAGTCGGATCAAGTGCTCGACGCCTCGAAGCGACCCGCCATCGTCCGGCTGATGCCGAGCAAAGTACGGCAGAACGTGTTCGAGTTCGTGGACACGCCGGGCAAGGGGCGGTCGTCGTACACCTACACGGCCCGCTTCACCCCGCTCCGCTCGAAGCTCACGCCTGACGCGGCCGACTGGACGGCGGGGCTGGCCGGGGACCGCCCGGCGAACAACGCCGCGAGCACCGTCGTGGTGGCGAAGGGCAAGCAGAAGATGCTGTTCCTCGACCCGAAGAACTCGACGGAAGCGGAGTCGCCGCACCGCCACCTCATCGCCACGCTGCGGAAGGCGAACTTCGGCCTCGACTACCTGGCGGTCACGAAACTGCCGAAGCAGAAGGATCAGCTCGCGGTATTCCTGCTGGACTACGACTGCGTCGTGCTGGCGAACGTGCCGGCCGACGACTTCGAGCCGGACCAGATGGAGGTGATCCGCCAGCAGGTCCACGACCAGGGGTGCGGGCTGGTGATGGTGGGCGGGCCGGACGCCTTCGGCCCCGGCGGGTATCAGGGCACGCCCGTCGAGGCGGCGCTGCCGGTGGACTGCGAGGTGAAGGCGAAGAAGGCGGCGGGGAAGGGCGGTCTCGTCCTCATCATGCACGCCTCCGAGATGGCCGACGGCAACCAGTGGCAGAAGGTGATCGCCAAACTGGCCGTCCAGCGGCTGGGGGCGGGCGACATGATCGGCGTCGTCGATTACGGGTTCGGGGCCGGCGGGGTGAACTGGCAGATCCCGTTCCAGGAAGTGGGGGAGGACAAGTCCGTCCATTACGCGAAGATCGACCGCATGACCCCCGGCGACATGCCCGACTTCGACCCGTTCCTGAAGGCCGCCGCCGACACCCTGTCGGACCCGAAGCACAACCTGGCGGTGAAACACACCATCATCATCTCCGACGGCGACCCGCAGTACTCGCCGCTCGGCGCGGCCGCCGTTCAGAAGATGGCCGACAACAACATCACCTGCACCACCATCGGCGTCGCCACCCACGGTGTCAACGAAGACATCAAGATGCAGAAGATCGCCAACAGCACCAAGGACGGGAGCGGCAAGCCGGGCAACTTCCACAAGGTGACGAACCCGAACCAACTGCCGGCGATCTACATCCGCGAGACGCGGCGGATCAGCCAGTCGTTCATATACGACAAGGAGTTCGACCCGCAGTTGATTCTGCGGGACGGGCCGACGGGCACGCTCGTCCCGCCGCTGCCGAAGCTGAAGGGGATGGTCCGCACCACCAAGAAGGAGAACGTCCTCGCCGACATGCTCATCGAGGGGCCGGCCGACCCGCAGTCCGGGCAGCGGTTCCCGGTGCTGGCCAAGTGGCGGTACGGGTTGGGCAAGTCGGTGGCGTTCACCTCCGACGCGCGGAGCCAGCCGTCCGGCGTGGGCGGGTGGGACCGCGAGTGGGTGTCGTCCGACATCTACCAGAAGTTCTGGACCGACACCATCCGCTGGGCCATGCGGGACGAGGAGAAGGGGCAACTGGTGGTCGCCACCGAGACCCGCAACGGGCGGGTGCAAGTGACCGTGTCGGCGCAGAAGACCGACCCCCGCGACAACAAGAAGAAGCCGGTGTCCGGCCTCAGTTTGGAGGGCATGGTGTCGCTGCCGAACCCGCTCGCCCCCGGTCAGCCGCCGCCGAAGTTGGACTTCCGGCCGAAAGCGGGCAGCCCCGGTCAGTACGTCGCCGAGTTCACCGCCGACGACTCCGGCTCGTACTTCGTGACGGTAAACGCGACCGAGCCGAAGATCGGGGCGGGCGGCCGGCAGGAGAGGGACGACCAGGGCCGCCCGGTGTACCAGCCGTTCGACTCGGCCCGCACCGGCACCACCGTGCCGTACTCGCCGGAGTACGCCGACCTGGAGACCGACACCGGCCGCATGAAGCGGATCGCGGAGGCGACCGGCGGCCGGTACTTCG
This sequence comes from Gemmatales bacterium, assembly GCA_038247725.1. Lineage (GTDB taxonomy): Bacteria > Planctomycetota > Planctomycetia > Gemmatales > Gemmataceae > JALHQU01. Next base: position 6,087 of record JBBRUO010000206.1, on the reverse strand, counting down.
AGGAGGCGGGGACCGTCGCGGACGCGGCGAAGTTGGCCGCCACCGCCGAGTTCTTCCGCCGGCCCAAGCTGGGCAGCGAGAGTCAGTCGCCGTTCTGGTACTGGCTGGTGTTCGCCGCCGGCCTGCTGCTGCTGTTCGATGTCGCCGTGCGGCGGATCTCGTTCGAGTACGCCGAGACCCGGCGGGCACTGGCGGGCGTGTGGGGTCGCCTCCGCGCCGCCGACTTCGTGGACGAACCGGAGGACGGCGGGATGCTCGGCGCGCTGAAGAAAAGCAAGAAAGCGGTGGCTGACACGCTGGCGAAGAAGAAGGCCGTCCGGCGGTTCGAACCCGGCGACGGGGAGGCGGACGCGGTCGCGCCGGCCGGGGCGGACGACTTCGGCGGCGGCGGACCAGGGAAATCGCCACCGCCACCGCCGTCGGGCAAACCCGCCCCGAAAGCCGACGAGGACGACGGCGACGACTTCATGACGCGCATGAAAAAGGCCCGCGACCGTGGGCGTCGCGGGCCGGACCCGACTTAATCCTGTTCGCGGGTCACGGACTTCCCGCGATTGACCACCCCCGAGAGCAACCCGCACATGTTCGGGATCGAACTGGTCGTTATGGCGGCCATGATCGGCGTCAACAGCGTGTTCGCGGCTTACGAGATCGCCCTCGCGTCCGTCTCAGTTGCGCGGCTCCAGCGACTGGCCGACGAGAAGCGGCGCGGGGCGGCGGTCGCCTTGTACATGAAGCAAAACGTGGAAGCCAGCCTCGCCGTGGTCCAGTTGGGCATCACCCTCGTCGGGGCCGTCGCGGCGGCGGTCGGCGGGGCCGGAGCGGAAGAGGTGTTGGCCCCGGTCTTCGCGGAGCGCCTGGGGCTGTCACAGGCGGCGGCGGAAGTGCTGGCCATCGGCACCGTCGTGGTCCCGCTCATCGTCGTCACCATCATCTTCGGCGAGTTGATCCCCAAGGTGTTCGCGCTCCGGCACGCCGAACGGGTGTGCCTGACCTTGTCCCCGTTCATGCGGGGGTTCTCATTCACCGTGTGGCCGGCGGTGTGGCTGTTCGAGAAGAGCGTCGTGACGGTCATGGGGTGGGCCGAGCGGCGTGCCTCCCCCAACTCGCCCTTGAAACCGGAGATGGCGGAACTGCAGGAGATCCGCTCCGGCGCGGCGGTCGCCCGCGCGGCCCGGCTGATCGGCCACCGCGAGGAGGGGATCATCCTGGCCGCCACGCAACTCCAGAGCCGCCGGGTCCGCGACAGCATGCTCCCGGCCGAACATATGAACACGCTGGTGGCGGACGTCGGCCTGGCCGAGAACCTGATTGCCGCCCACCTGAACATGCACACGCGGTTCCCCGTGTTCGAGCGGGCGGGCGACCCGCAGTCGGTGATCGGCTACGTGAACGTCAAGGACATCATCGCGACGCTTCGCCTCAGCCCGTACGAGCCGACGCTCCGGGCCATCACCCGGCCGCTGTCCAACTTCCGGGACGAACAATCCCTCGCCGACTGCCTGGAGATCTTCATGCGGGAGCGCTCCCACATCGGCATGGTGCGGGACGGCGGCGGGCGGGTGGTCGGCATGATCACGCTGGAAGACGTGATTGAGGAACTGGTCGGCGAGATCGAAGACGAGTACGACCACTTGCCCGTGTTCGTGACGAAATCCGGGGAGGCGTGGGTGGCCGGCGGCGGCGTCTCGACGGCCCGCCTGGCGGCGACGACCGGCCTCGACTTTCCGACCGACCCGCCGACGGACACGGCCCCCAGTTTGGCCGCGTGGGTGGAGGGGCAGTTGGGCCGGCCGCCGTCCGGAGGCGATGTGCTCGAGCGCGGCGGGGTGCGGGTGGTCGTCCGCAAGGTGCGGCGAAAACGGGTCCAGGAGGCGCAAGTCGGTCGGTCGGAGCGGTCGCCGACCGCATGAACAAGGCCCGCGACCGGGGGTGTCGCGGGCCGGACCAACAGTAGCGCTGCCACCGGTGTCAGTTCACCAGCGGGGCCAGCCGGCCGAGGATCATGCCGACCAACTCGCCGGCGGGTGTGTCCGGCGTGGCGTACCCGGCGGCCCCGGCGAACAGCGCGAATCGCTCGTTGTCGTCGCTGTCCTCGCCGACCAGCACCACCCGCGCCTTGGGCAGGCTCATCGCCAGTTTGGCGCACGCCAGGAAGCCGCTCTCGGCGAACGACTCCACCGGTAGAACGACCGCGTGGGCGCGGCAGTGAGTGGCGTGCCGACGGGCGTCGTCGCCGTCGGTGACGCGCTTCACCCGCCAGCCGAGTTTGGCGAAGTGGGCGGCCAGGTCGGTCGCCAGCGGTTCGCCGACCGCGCCGATGATCACCTTGGGGGACCGCTTGCTATCCGCGTCCGTGCCGATGCGAGGCGATGCCAAGCCGAGTCCTCCGAGCGGGGTGGGAAAATGCGTCTTCATGTTGTCCTTCTTCCAAGTGAGGTAGGGCCATCGACACACGCCGGTTACCCGGAGTTCGCGTCGGCGGGCCAAAACTTGCGCTACGGGTTAAAAAATCGTCGCCGTCGGTTCGCCGTGTGGGGCGTCGCGTTCCGGTTGTATCAGTCCCAACTGCTGACAAGAACGAGCGTTCCGGCACGGGGGGCCGCGCCGCGCGGGGGTAGGAACTGGTAAACATACCTAACCACCGTCGCCCCGTCAAAGTAAGTTGACCAAATGGGCTTGGGGGGAGATACTCGCCCCGCCCGTCCGCCTGTCACCCTCGCAGGGCTTCTCCCGATGAAAGCGAAAATCTCGATCGGCACCTGGGCCTACATCTTCAACCAGACCGAGCCGACCAACGACTTCCACGTCATCCTGCACAAGTTGCAAGACCTGGGCTACGACGGCGTGGAGTTGGGCGGCTTCAACCCGCACCCCGGTCCCGACACCTCTCCGACGAAGGAGGGTCGCGCGAAGTTGAAAAAAGCGGTCGCCGACCACGGGTTGCAGTTCTCCGCGCTCGCCGCCGACCTGTGGAGCCAGAAGTTGCTCACCGTCGAGGACAACACGGCGTTCCTGGCGGCCTTCGAGAAGAACGTCGAGTTCGCCGCCGACCTCGGCATCGACTGCATCCGCGTGGACACCGTCGAGCCGATCACCGTCGTGCAGCAGGGGCAGGTGACCAACGAGAAGGCGTTCGAGCGGGCGGTGGTGGCGTTCGACCTGTGCGCCAAGATGGCCGCCAAGCAGAACATCCGCATCTGCTGGGAGTTCGAGCCGGGCTTCCCCATCAACAAGCCGAGCGAAATCCTGGCCCTGGTGGACGAGGTGCGGGTGAAGCGGAACAACCCGAACTTCGGCGTGCTGTACGACACCTGCCACGCCCACATGTGCGCGGCCGTCGGCGCGAACCAGATCGGGGCGAAGGAGACGCTGCCCGGCGGGGCGATGGAACTGCTGGCGAAGCTGAAGGGGAACATCACCCACATCCACCTGATCGACAGCGACGGCACGCTGAACGAGCACAACACGTCCACGCACAACCCGTTCGGCACCGGCGTGTTGAACTTCGACGAGCTGATCCCGGCGATCCAGGCCAGCGGGGTGCCGACGGCGTGGTGGTGCGTGGACCTGTGCTTCTGGCCGGACGCCTGGGCCGTCACCGCCGACAGCAAGAAGTTCCTCGACAAGCTACGGGACAAGTACGCGGCCGCCTGAGGGAATGCGATGAAGGTGACTCACCCAAGTGGTCCGCGATCGGTTGCCGAGGTGCTGGCCGGCCTCGGTGACATCCCGACCCACCGAAGATGGCTGACGCCAACACCCGGAACGGCCACGGAAGCCGACGCCGCAATGTGGAACGACGCGGTGGACAAGCGGTTGGTCGAGTTGGTGGACGGTATTCTCGTCGAGAAGGCGGCAGGGTGGGTCGAGTCGGTCCAGATTGCTTGGCTGGGCGGGAAGCTCTTCGAGTTCGCGGAACACAACGATCTTGGCGTGGTGCTTGGACCGGGAGGTGGGTATCGCCTCAAACCGGGCTTGATCTGGCTGCCCTCATGCAGTTTCGTGGCTTGGGCCGACCTGCCCAGCGACGAAACCCCCGACGTGACATTTTCGGACGTTCCTCCCAGGCTCGCGGTCGAGTTCGTTCGCCGCGACAATTCGCCCGCCGAGATGACGCGGAAAGTCGCCGAGTACTTCGCCGCCGGGGTGAAGTTGGCTTGGGTGATCGACCCGGAGAAGAAGACCGCCACCGTCTACACCTCGCCGACGAAGGCCAAAACCATCGACGCGACAGGCACCCTCGAAGGCGGGCGGGTGCTGCCCGGTTTCCGTCTGCCGCTGGCCGACGTGTTCGCCGCCGGCCCGCGGAAGCGGAAGAAGAAGTGACAACTCGTTGTCACTTTCGCAGGTGCGGGCGGGTCATCAAGTCGCCCCGGTCCTTCCGCAGTTGGTCCCAGATGTCCTTGTCGGACTTGCCCGCCGCGATCATCTTGCGGATTTCGTCGCGCGTGAAGTTCGGCGCGCCGCAGCCGTTCGGGTTGCAACTGCTCAGCGTGTAAAAGTGGCCGGTGCAGATGTCCTTGCCGACCCCGCACACACAGTACATGCTCGCCAAGAACCACTCGACCCGTTCGTCGTCGGTGCGCTTGCGGCCGATGTCCGGCGGGTAAACCGATTCGTCCACCTCCTTTGCCGGCGCGGTCATCTCGACGCCGATCCGCTGCCCCGGTTTCAACTCCGACGATTGCAACTCGCCGACGACCAGCCGCAGTTGTGTCCGCTCCCGCCACGGCGTCACGGCCTTCACGACCGCATCAATCGGCGGGTCGGCGGTTAGCGTCACATTGTCGCCGGCCTTTAAGCTCCGCCCCCAGCGGATCGCCTCGTGGTCGAGGATCACGTCCATCTCGCCACTGAAGACGTGGTGAAACGCCAGAGTGCCAGGAAGCCCGTCGGCGAGCCACGCCTTGCGGAGCCACTCCCGCTGCTCCTTCCGCTTAGTCTCGATCTGTTCCGGCGTGATCGACGGCGGCGGTTCGTCCTTCTTCCGGTCGCGGATGCCGGTGGTCGAAACTTCGTCCGCCAGCATCGCCACGGATACGGGCTTCTTGGTGCGGTTCAGTTTCAGCCACACCCACACGCGGTCGCCGGGTTTGAATTGCTCCAACCGGCCCCAGAAGCCGTTCACCTTCACCTCGGCGTCGGGTTCCACCGGCCACACCTTCGCCTCCTTCTCGCCGTCGAGTAGCAGCGACACCGTGCGGGCTTTGGGGTCGATGGCCTTGATGACGCCGAACGGCTTCGGCAGCAGCCGCAGGAACTCGGCGGTCCCGGCGATGGGTTTTTCTTTGACGACCGGCTTCGGCTCCTCGGCCTTCGCCTTGAACGCCTCGCGGTAGTCGGCGACATACGCGAAGTACTTGCACACCACACAGTCATCCACGGGGTCGAGCGTCCACCCTTTCAGCGGCCCTTCGTAAGCGCGGCCGTCGATGCCCCACTTCGATTCCGTCACCTCGTCGATGATGACGCCGTCTTTCACCACCAGTGTGACTTGTTTCGGCGGCAACTCCTTCTCACCCGACAACAGTTGCCCGGCGTCCGGCGGTGAAACTCCGTTCTTGTCGGGATTCGGCCCCTTCCACTTCCGGGGTTGTCGGGCGATTGGATGGTATGCAATCACCATCGACTCGCGCTGACAGAACACGACGACCTCTTTCCCGCCGATCTTATGACTGACCTGGATGAGGCCGTGGCCGCGACTATCGGAGTTGTAGAAGAAGGGGATCGCGGCAACTCGGACGGTGCGAACGTCCTCGCCTACCCGAACCACAAGCACCAAGTCGTGAAGTTCGGGGTCAGACTGATTCGCATCCGGCACAATCGGCCCACCCCACTTCGCCCGAAACCCGTTTGGCACTTCGTCGAAGCGGACTTCGCCCACGATCCGTTCTTCGATTGTCTGTTTCCGCTGTTTACCGAGGCTGTCCGGCCGGGTCTTCGCCGAGTCCGCGTTCGGTTTCTCGTCCGCCTCCACCGGCTTGTACTTGTCGAACATGTGGTATGCGACGGCGTTCGGGTTCCGCGTCATCACCTCGCCCCAGGTGCTGACCAGCGTCGGCAATGGCGTCAGCCGGTGGCCCT
>JBBRUO010000205.1:0-9382 GCA_038247725.1 Gemmatales bacterium | reverse complement strand
GGTCAACTCGCCGCGCGGCTTGCCGTCGGTCCCGGCGAACTGAATGGCGGTGCCGACGGCCACGGCGACGGCGTCGCCCTTCGGGTGCAGGGCCACCACCGGGACTCCCGGCGGTCGCTTCGCTATCGCCGTCTTCACCTGCCCGGTGCCAGTGTTCCACACCCGCACCGTTTGGTCGTCCAGGGCGGCGACCAGTTGCGAGCCGTCGGCGGAAAGCGCGGTGTCGAGCGGCACGCCCGGAGGCGCGACCAGCGGTTTCGGCTCGTTCGGCAACTTGGCCGGCCATTGCTTCACCTGCCCGTCGGCGGTCGCGGTTGTTGGCAGCCCGCTGCCGGGATTCAGGACGAAGCCGTTCGGCTCCCCGCCCCCGACGCCGACCACCCCGGTCGCCTTGCCGTCGGCCGGCGTCCAGTACCGCAAGGTCTTGTCCGCGCCGAAGCTGTACAGGGTTTGGCCGTTGGTGGCGAAGCCGAGGCCGATGACCGGGCCGGCGTGCCCTTTCAGTTCAAAGGATTGCTTGCCGTCGGCGGTGTCCCACAGGCGGATGGAGCCGTCAGTCGCCCCGGCCGCGATCCGCTTGCCGTCGGCGGAGACGGTCACGGCCGTGACCCCGGCGGCGTGGGCCAGTTGGCTGGCCGGTTTCGCGGTGGGAATGTCCCACACCTTCGCCGTGTTGTCGGTGGAGGTCGTCACCAGTTGGCTGCCGTCGGGCGAGAACGCCAGCCCGATGACGAGGTTCTGGTGCCCGGTCTTTCCGGCGATGGTCCGCAGCTCCTTCCCGGTGGCGGCGTCCCACAGGCGGACGGACTTGTCGAAGCAGCCGGTGGCGACGGTCTTCCCGTCCGGGCTGAAGGCGACCGCGTACACCGTGTCCGGGTGCGGCAGCGGGCGAGGTTCGGGGGTCTGGGCGAGTGCGACGGCGGCGAGGGCACCGGCGCACAGGGTGAACGCGAGAGGCCGCATGGGTGTGGTCTCGGTGGGGGGAAAAGGGGACGGGCGGGAAAAGGCAGAAGTCGCACGCGCGGCGTCACTGGCTGCCGACGCCGGCGACGGTGCAGCGGATGGCGTACAGGCCGGTGCGGGCGGTGATGAACAGTGTCTTCCGGTCCTTGCCGCCGAAGCAGACGTTCGACGGGCTTTCCGGCACCTTTAACTCGGCCACCTGCTTGCCGGTCTGGTCGAACACCCACACCGCCCCGCTGGTCAGGTAGACGTTGCCGTCGGCGTCGAGGGTCATGCCGTCCGACCCTTTCTCGCAGAAGAGCGTCTTATCCGCCAGCGTGCCGTCGGCCCCGATCGCGTAGCGGTACGTCTTGCGGGCGTTGATGTCGGCGACGTACAGCGTCTTGCCGTCCGCCGTGCCGATGATGCCGTTCGGCTGCGTCAGGTCGTCGGCCACGCGGGTGAGTTCACCCTTCGGCGAGTAGAAGTACACGCCGCGCTTCTCCCGCTCGACCTCGGCTTTCGGCCAGTACGGCCGTTGGTACAGGGGATCGGTGAAGTACGCCCCGCCAGTCGGTGTCACCCAGATGTCGTTGGGGCCGTTCAGGCGCTTGCCCTTGAAGTCCTTGACCAGCACCTCGGCTTTCTTCGTCGCCGGGTCGATCTTCCACAACTCGTTCTTCTCGTCGGCGCACGCCCACAGCGTGCCGGCGGCATCCACGCACAGCCCGTTCGACCGCCCGGACTTCTCCAGGAACGTGGACAGCTTGCCGTCCGCTGACCACATGTGGATGCGGTCGTTCGGCTGGTCGGTGAAGTAGACGTTGCCGTCCTTGTCGGAGGCGCAGCCTTCGGTGAACTTGAACCCGCCGGCCAGCTTCTCGACCTTGGCGGCCGGGTCGAACGGCCCGTCGGCGGCGACGACTGGGGCGACGAGCAGGGCGACGGCAAGGGACAGCGAACGCGACATGACGACCTCCGGGAGAGGGACGGAGGTGTCAGCCTATCGCGCCGCGGGGCTTACCAGAAGGTGCCGGACAGACTGCCGGAGCCGTCGCCGGAGAAGTCGCGGAGGGTCTTGCTGACGGCATACGGCTTGTAGGACTCGTCGTACTTCGCCCGTGCGCCGACTTGTCCGTTAATCACCACCCCCATGACCACGGCACCCGTGTCGCTCAGGTGCGCCTTTGCCCGCTCGACTTCCGTGCGGGAGCGGCGGGTGAGGCCGAACACGAGGATGACGGCGTCCGCCCGTTGGGCGATCACCAGCGGGTCGCTGAAGGCGAATAGTGGCGGGCTGTCGATAATGACGTGGTCGAAGCGGTCCCGGAGGGTGGACAGGGCGGTGAGAAACCGCGCCCCGGCCAGCGCGTCCGCCGGATTCTCCGTGGACGTGCCGGCCGGCAGGAGGAGCAACCGGTCCACGCCGCTCGGACGGACGGCCTCGGTCAAGTCGACCGTCCCGTCGAGGACCCCGCCGAGGCCGAGTTCCGGGTTGGCCAGGGCGAACAGGGTGTGGACGCGGGGCCGGCGGAAGTCGGCATCGATCAGGCTCACCCGCTTCCCGGCCTGTGCCAGGGAAACGGCCAAGTTCGCCGCGGTGGTGGATTTTCCGTCGCCAGGGTTCGGACTTGTCACCTGGATCACGCGACATTTTGCCGCCGTGCTGGCGACCAGCACCCGCGTACGAAGACCTCGATACATCTCGGCTTCGATGGACATCGGCCGCACGGCGGTCACCAGCGTCGGGTCGAACCCGTCCGAGAAAAGTACAGTCGTGGGTGAATGATCCAGGGAAAACGTCGGAATGTGGCCGAACACTGGGACGCCGAGCCGCTGGCGGATTTCGTCCGGCGTGCGGTACCCCTGGTTCCGTGACTCGACGAGGAATGCCCCGCCGACGCCTGCGAACAGGCCGAAGAAGGTCCCGAAAACCAGCCACATCTTCAGCGACGGGGCGACCTTCCGGCCGGAGCGCGGTCGGTCCAGCACTTGAACGTCGTAGGTCCGACCGGAGTCCTTGGCGAGGACCAGGGCGGAGCGACGGTCCCGGAGTCGGTTCGTTTCGGCAACCCCCTCTTCCAGTTGCCGCTGGAGGGCATCGACCGCCTGCAAAATCGCCCCGCCGTGGCGAAGGGTGGTCGAGTCACTCACCACGCGGGCCTCGATCCGGTCCCGTTGGAGTTCCGCCACCGCCTTCCGTTCGCGGACCCGCGCCTCGTGCCGGCTGAGTTCATCCACCTCTCCGGTCGGGGCGACGTCTTTGACCAACTTGCGGTACTTCTCGATTTGTTCGTCCAGGGCGACCAGCCGCGGGTGCCCGTCGATCAGGTGTTCGGCCAACTCGGCACGACCGCTGACGAGTTCGCGCAGGGTCGCGGCAGGCCCTCGCGACGGGGCGTCAACCGGCGCGTTCGCGTCGGCGGGAGTGGCACGGAGCACCCGCAACTTCGCCAGTCGCGCTTCCGGCGTGGCACCCACTTCGGCGATCAACTTCAACTCCCGATCGAGCGAGATCAGTTCCAGTTGCAGGGCGAAGCTCCGCTGTGCGTTGGCCGCGAGACGATCGCGGACGACCGTCAACTCCTCCTCCGTCACCTCCGCCAGTTCCCGCATTCGCCGGGCTTGCGTTTCTTCCAACTTCCGCCGCTCGTCCGCGCGGGCGGCGATCGTCCGGTCCAACTCCGCCACCCGGAGGGCGTGCGCGTCGTCGTAACGAGTGACGAGATACCAGCGGACGGCCTCGAGAACGGCGTCGAGGGCGAGCCTGGTGTCGTCTGGGGTCGCGCCGGTGAACTTCAGCGAGAGTACCGAACTGGTACTCGTCACGGCCCCGGCGTAGCGGATGTGGGTGATCGCGAGCGCTCGCTTGAGCGCGTCGATCCGCGGCGTCTCGTCTTCCGGCAGGGGGGCCGCGAGCGGTCGTTCGGCGAGCGTCCGACCCGCGTGGTCGAGGACGGCGTCGGAAGCGATGAGTTGGGTCATCGTCGCGACGTAGTCCTGCAGATGCACGTCGCGGCCGTCGCCGGTGCCGCCCCGCTTACTGACCTGCAGACGGGCCGAGGACTCGAACACGGGTGATTGACAAGTGAAACCGAGGTACCCGCCGCCGCCGCCCGCGGCGGCGAGTGCGACCCGGAGCGGCCAGCGGCGGAGGGCGGCGACGAAGACGGCCAGGAGGGGCGACCGATCACTTTCGCTGGGCGGCAATTCGGTCATGTCACACGCCCTCGCGTGGGGGATGCCATGCCAGACGAAGACGAGGCGGGGACCGACCGGACGGCAGCCGGCCAACGGGTCACGCACCCGAGGCGGGCGCGGAGCAGCGTCACCTCGGTCCTCCCGAACAATCCGCTCGCCACCAGGGCGGCGACCACCCCGGCGGCGCACCCCGCCGCGAGGAAGTCATTCCGCCAGTGTGCCGCGAGGACCGCGCTACCGGCGGCCACCGCCCCCAACCCGCAGACGAGGCGCAAGACCCGCGGGACGCCGAACCCGTGCCTCTGGAGGACGTGGTGCAGGTGCTCCCGGTCACCCAGCGCCACCGGTCGGCCGGTCAGTTTCCGCCGGACGATGGCGGCGGAGGTGTCCAGGAGAGGTAACACCAGCAAGGCGAGCAGCGGCATCACCGGGAAAGACTCCCCCGCCGGGGCCGCGTCCAGAGTCAGCACCGCCACGATCATCCCGACGAGGAGGCTGCCGCCGTTCCCCATGTACACCGTGGCCGGCGGCAGGTTGAACCGCAGAAAGCCGACCAACCCGCCGGCGGCGGCGGCCGACACCAGCACGGTCGCCGCCGAGCCGTAAACGGCACCCAGCGCGGCCAACCCGAGGAGGACAGTCACTCCGGTGACCCCGAGCATGCCGTCCATCCCGTCGATCAGGTTAAAGGCGTTCATGGCGAACACGAACCAGACGACGGTGAACGGGACAGACAGGTCGCCCAGGGGGACGACCACTCCGAATGCCGACACCTCAACGATCCGGTACCCGCCGGCAACCAGCACCGATGCCGCGAGCAGTTGACAGCACAATTTGTGTCGCACGCGGAGGTCCGTCAGGTCATCAGTCACACCCACGGTGAGAAGCAAGACGGCGGCCACCGAAACGACGAACAACCGCTCTGCTCGACCCGCGAACGCTTCGCCGACCTCGGGCAAGAGGCACGCCCCGACGGTCAGCGCGGCCGGTACGGCCAGGAACAGAGCCAACCCGCCCGCCACCGGGATCGGCCGGAGGTGCTGCTTCTGACGGCCGTCCGGGATGCCGTAGAAGCCAACGCGCTCGGCCGTCGATCGGCTTACGCGAGTCAGCAGCAGGCCGAAGGTCGCGGCGAGCAGGAATATGAAGGCGGCTTCGAGCACGGCGTGATCCCAGTCCGAGTGCGTGTCGAGGTCGGTGATCCTGGGAGTCCTCCTAACCTGGCAGGATATTCTGCCGGCCGGCACAATTACTTACCGACGTTTGCGTTTCGACTTTTGACCCGATCAAGAATGGCGGCCTCTTTGCCGTGGGAAGTGAGGAGCAAGGGTCCGCTCGGCGAAGCGATTGCCCGCGGCTGACGCCACGGCCCCAATACTAATGAACCCCATGATTGCCCCTCGTTGGCCGTGCTTGGCGCGCTAAGATAACCACACGGGCAACCTTTCGCCCGGCTCCGGGTGGTCGTGCCGTGGCGTTCCTCATCGACGGGTACAACCTGATGTACGCGGTCGGCGTCTACCCCGCGTCCGCCGACCGGGCGGCCTTCGACGCGGCCCGCCGCCGCTTCCTCGACTGGCTCGCCGGCCAGTCGCCGCTCAAAACCGTCCCCGTCCGCGTCGTCCTGGACGCGCAACACGCCACCCGCGACCACGGCACCACCACCCACAACGGCCTCGTCGTCACGTACTCGTACAACCAGACGGCCGACGACCTGATCGAGACCCTGATCGCCACCGACAAGAACCCCCAGCGGCTGCGGGTGGTGTCGAACGATAACCGCATCCGCCTGGCCGCGCGGCGGGGGCGGTGCCATGTGTTCTCGTGCGAGGCGTTTATCGACTGGCTTCAGGCCGGCGGCCGCGGGGCGGACGAGAAGCCGACGCCCGCCCCGCGCCCGACCACCGACAAACCGCAACCCCTCTCCGACGAGATGGAAGAGTACCTGAAGGCGTTCACCGTCCCGCTCCCGTCGAGTGTCCGCAAGCTCCGGTGAACGGCACCGGCCGTCAGCCGCCCGCCCCGCTCTCGGGGGATGTGCCGGTCATGTGGATCGACGACCAGCCGTACCCATCGGGATCCAGGAACCCGTGCTGGTGCATGAAGCCTTAGTCGGTCGGCTCCTCGACGGTTGCGAAGCAACCGGGAGGGGAGTCTTGCTGGCGCTTCGGGCTAACAAGACCAGTCTTTTCTTGTTAGCCCGAAGCGCGAGCGAGGGGCCAACCACCGTCGGGGCCGAAGGTGGCTGGCCGGCCATCGCCGCACGCCCCTTGCCGGCGCGCTGGTCGTTGCCGTCACCAACACCGCGCGAGCTTGCTCGATCAAGGACGGCCGTCCGTCGTCCGGCGGCGATTCGTCCGGCGATTCCGAGGGCGAACGGACCACCCGATCCTGGACCAGGAGGATCAAGAAGTGGCTGTTCGTACTGCGGCATGTGGCCATCGGGCCGAAGAAGTCGGCACCACGGTCGCCGACGTGAACCCAGCAGGCGTCGTCTGGCATGCGGCCGACCGCCGTGGCCCCGTTGATCCCGATGTCCGATTCCCGCCCCGCCCGTTGGTATCGTTGACTCGGCGTCTCGCCGTCCGGTTTGGCTTCGCGGCAGAAGGTCTGCTGGTGGATCAGGCCGAGCCGCTCGCACCCGTCCGGGTCGATGGCCAAACTGTTGTGCCGGAGGAATCCCCGGGCCTCGTCGGAGGCGGTGATGGGACCGAGTGGGTCGGCGACGGCGGGGTGGTCGGTGTAGCTCAGCGTCGTGGTATCGTGGAGCACGAGGACGGTGCGGGCGGCGGCCATGCGTTCCCGCGTGCGTGCACGGTGGACGAACTGCAAGTCGTCGGGCCGTTTAGCGGCGCGATCGATGAGTCGGTAGGCGGCCTTGAGTTCGTTCCAGCGGAAACGTGGTGGGAGGGAGGCGGCGGTGGGCCGGTCGGCGAGACCGGCGGCGGTGCGCAGGAGTCGGTCGTGCAACCGCTTCTCCAGCCCCGGCGTTCCCTGAAACTCCGACATCGCCCAATCCCTGGCGTCGAGGATCATGACCACACTCCGGAAAGGGACCGACCTACACCATATTCCCAAGATGTGGGTAACAGTCAGCGCGTCGGCAGGGGCGGGCTGACCCCGCACGAGACCAGGGCAATCGCACTTAAATCACGGGGATTTCCGGGGTTTCTTGTACTCGATAACGGATTCCCCCTTGAAATCGTAGGCACCACTCACCAGCGGCTTGAAAGAAAGGCCATTTTTAAGGCGATTTAACTGCGATTGCCTGCGCACGAGACGAAGCGGTTCTGGGACTCTTTGTTCCTCGATCTCCATCAGATCGACGAGTTCCTCACCTGCGGGAAAGCGCACGCCTCGCGGCCGTGGGTCTACCCGATGTGCTTCGCCGCCGCCCACACCGGGGCACGGCCGAGCGAACTCGCCCGGCTGCACATCGACGACATCGACTTCCAGGACAAGACGATCCTCGTTCACGAACGCAAGCGGGTGAGGGGCCAACTCACGACCCGCCGCGTGCCGCTCACCCCCGTCCTCGAACAAGTGCTGCTCCAGTGGATTCGGAAGGACTATCCCGGCGGCTCTTCTGTCACAACGAAAAAACCGGCCACAAACCGGCGGAGGGCGAGACCACCATTCCCATCACGGTGGACGACGCCGGTTGGCATTTCGTCCTGACGGTTCGGGGGTCGAGGTGGGCGGTGTTGCGGGGCTGGCACGTTCTCCGCCACTCGTTCGCCTCGAATCTGGCCGCGAAAGGGGTCGATCAGCGGTTCATCGACGAGTTCCTGGGGCATCAGACCGAGGCCCAGCGCCGCCGCTACCGGCACCTGTTCCCGCACCAGCAACGGCAGGTGCTCTGCCAGGTGTTCGGGTCCGTTGAACCCGCCCCGTGATCCGTGGTAAGGGAGGATCATGCTCAAAGCCTATGTCGGAATCGCATCCCCGCACGGTCTCGCCGTCCTCCAGCCGGAACGGGACGACACGCGGTCCGCAGTCGAGCGGTACGTCGAACTGAACCGGCGTCGCGTCGGCTTCTGGGCGGTCCTCGGTGACGACGAAGCGCGTGCGGTCTGGGTGCTATTCCACCGCGGGTATCGGCGGGAAGCCCTCGCCCTGCTCGACCGGAGTGCCAAGGACGTCGGTCGCATCCTTCCCAGCGAAAGTGGACTCCAGTTACTCCACTGAACGTCACGAAAGTCGTCATGAAAGAAGAAACCGAACCGCAACGGGTCGTCCGCGTGCTGGCGTTCGCCCTGCGGCACCAGCCGCTCCGATTCGGCGTCGGCCTGGACGACGACGGGTTCGCCGACCTGGACGAACTCGTCGTTGGCATTCGTTTGAGCCACTACGATTGAGCCACTGTCAACCGGGAACAAGTTGAGGACGCGATCCGCGGCACCGACCCCGGACGGTTCCAGATTCGAGATGGACTCGTCCGCGCCCGCTACGGCCACAGTGTCCCACTCGGCTCGCCGGGGAAAGGCGATGTCCGCCGGAATTCCTCCTCCACGGCACATCAGCCGAGGCCGTGGCGACGGTTCTGGCGACCGGCCTTCGACCGATGGGCCGGTCGTTCGTTCACCTCACGACGAACCCGGACTACGCGGACCAGGTCACGACGGCGAAGGGTGGGGGAGTCGTTCTCCGCGTCCAAGCCAGAGAAGCGGCCGAGGCAGGAATCGAGTTCTTCCAGGCCAACTCGCATGTTTGGCTCGCCCGAGAAGTGCCGTCTCGGTTTTTGCGGACGGACGCCGATGCCCCCGTCTCACCACAGACTCGGCGTACCGCCGTCGGTGTAGTAGTTTGACTACGGAACAGGAGGCGAGCGAGTGAGCAACGAGAAGATAGAGACCCACATCCCGGAAACTCGTGCCGACGAACGTGGCCGCATCCGTCGTGCCGGCCGACCTCCTGACGGACGTTCGCGCCCTCATCGAGCAAGCCCGTGACGCGACGGCCCGCGCCGTTAACTCGGCACTCGTACTCGTGTACTGGAGCATCGGCGACCGCATCCGCCGCGACATCCTCAAGAACAAGCGGGCCGACTACGGCGAACAGATTTTGCCGACGCTGTCGGCAAAATTGGTCCCGGAATACGGTCAGGGGTTCGGCGAACGGAACTTGGCGCGAATGATCAAGTTCGCCGAGGTCTTCCCGAGCGGTAAGATCGACGGGGCACTGTCCCGACAATTGGGCTGGAGCCATTTCGTCGAAATCTTGCCGATCCAGGACGGCC
>JBBRUO010000204.1:0-9423 GCA_038247725.1 Gemmatales bacterium | reverse complement strand
TGGGCGTCCCCGCTGAACGTGTGGCCGGCGGTGCTCTCTGGTCCGCGGCGGGCCCTCTGGCGGGTGCCACGCCACACAGTTTGCCGCCCCCGCGACCAGCGGGAGCGTGATCCAGCACCCTCACCTCACCCGCGTGCGTTCAGTTTCACGTCCGGGCTGTCGGCCACGTTCACCCACACGTGGACGTGCGGGTCGCCGCGGAAGTACCACACGAACGCCGGCCCCTCGATCCGCCAGTTGTCCCACACCTTGTCCTCACCGATGTCGGCGTCCTGGAAGAAGCTGAGCACGCACTTGTCCAGCCCGCCCTGGGCTTTCAGGCACGCCATCACCTCGTCGCGGTCTTCGGTGCGGAACGGCTCGATCAGCTTCTCTAGCACCTTCGCCAACTCCTTCTTCACGTCGCCGGTCAACCCGGCGATCGGCAGGCCGGGGGCCTTCTCGATCTCCTTGCCCCGGAACGCGACGGCCGACTCCTTGGGCGACTTCGCCACCATCGCTTGCTTCTGCTGCTTGTCGTCGAGCAGTTTGTACACGCCGTTGGCGGCCTCCGCCTGCGGCCAGAACACGTTCCCGTAGTGCTTCTTGGACTCGTCGAACCCCTCGGAGGCGTGGCCGTAGAAGATCGGCCCGCCGAAGGCGACGTGCTTCTCGGAGTTGCCGTCGGCCCGCAGGGTCTGGTGCCGGCCGGTGATGACGCACTCGAACTGGTCGGTGCCGGGGGTGCCGAAGATGGCCAGCGACTGCGTGTCGCCCCACTTCTTACCGCCGCTGTCGTCCTTCAACTGCGTCAGGAACTTGTCGTACCAGTCCGGGTTGATGACGCCCTTGAAGATGTCGTGAATGACGGCCGTCTGCTGCTTCGTGTAGAACGGGCTGGTGAACGTCGGCTTGGTGATCATCCAGTTGTTCGAGACGTGCGTGCGGAGCAGCCCGCGGCCGTCCGTGTGGTCCCAGGGGAAGCAGACCTCGGCCTTCTGCTTCTCGGTGAGCGAGTCGAACAGCGCCTTGACGGCGGTCTCGGCGGCCGACTTCTTGGTGGGGGCGGCGGCGGTGACGGTCGGCACGCCGAGCAGCGGCAGGGCGGCGGCCCCGGCGGCGGTGGTGCGGAGGAACTGGCGACGGTCGGTCATGACGGGACACCTCGGGGAGGGGGACAGGCGGGCACCCACGACATTACCGCGCGGCACGACCGCCGGGAAACGGAAAACCTGATGAGTGCCGTGTCTCCAGGCGAAACACCGGCAATGTTTCGTTGACGCCACCGGGTGGCAAGCATAGGATTCGCGAAGAATCGCAACTGCTCGCACCCGTCACTCCCACCGCCGGGGTTTGCCGTGAACCGTGTCATCCGCCTGTTACCAGTCGTCTCGCTCTCCGCCGTCGCCCTGTGCCTCGGTTTGACCGGCTGTGGGAACGGCACATCGTCTACCTCCTCCGGCGACCCCAACACGATCAAGATCGTCTCCAGCTTGCCCCGGACCGGCAGCGCGAAAGGCCAGACCGACACCATCGTCAACGGCATCAAGATGGCGTTCGACGAGGTCGGGTACCAAGTCGGGGATTTCAAGATCGTCTACGAAGACCTGGACGACGCCACCGCCGCCCAAGGGGCCTGGACGGCCGAACGGGAGGCCGCCAACGCCGATCAGGCGGTGAAGGACGCGGACACGATGATTTACATCGGGCCGTACAACAGCGGCGCGGCGAAGGTGTCGATCCCGATCCTGAACAAGGCCGGCATCCTGATGATCAGCCCGGCGGTGACGTGGCCGGGAATGACGAAGCCGGGCAAGGGCGACCCCGGCGAGCCGGGCATCTACCAGCCGAGCGGCACGCCGAACTTCACCCGCGTCGTGCCGGCCGACGACATCCAGGCCGCGTTCGGCGCGAAGTGGGCGAAGAAGTTGGGGGTGACGAAGGTCGTCGTCTTGGACGACAACGAGACGTATGGCAAGGGCATCGCCACCCTGTTCAAGGAGAACTGCCGCGAACTCGGCATCAAAGTGATCGGCGGCCAGCAGAGCATCGACCCGCTCCAGCCGAACTTCCGCAACCTGATGGCCCAGATCGCGGGCGGGGAGAAGCCGGACCTCATCTACTTCGGCGGCACGTCGCAGTCGAAAGCGCCGACCATCGCCAAGGACATCCTGGCGGCCGGCCTCCGCGACGTGAAGTTCATGGTGCCCGACGGCTGCTTCGAACTCACCTTCATCCAGCAGGCCGGCGCGGAGACGTTCAAGACGCTCCCGACCTACGTCACCTTCGGCGGTGACCCGCCGGACCGAGCGACCGGCAAGACCAAGGAGTTCGCGGAGAAGTACTTGGCCAAGTACGGCAAGCAGCCGGAAGGGTACGCCATCTACGGGTACGAGGCCGGGAAGGTGGCGATCGAGGCCATCAAGAAGGCCGGCCAGAAGGACCGCGCCGCCATCCTCGCCGCCGCCTTCGGCATCGAGGACTTCGATGGGGCCACCGGCAAGTGGTCGTTCGACAAGAACGGGGACACCACCGCCCGCTCGATGACCGGCAACACCATCGAAAACGGCGCGTTCAAGTACGCGATTCAGTTAAGCGACCTGGAAACCGAATAACCCCGCCCGCAACCACTCGACACCGGCCCAACTCTCCCCCGGCCGGTGTTTTTTGTACTTCGAGGTGCCCCGGTGGGTGTCCCGCTGTTCGCCGAAGCCGCCAACATTTACACCCAGTCGCTCGTCAACGGGCTGACCGCCGGTAGCCTGATCGCGCTCATCGCGCTCGGCTACACGATGGTGTACGGCATCGTCGAGTTGATCAACTTCGCCCACGGCGACGTGTTCATGCTCGGCACCTTCTTCGCCTTCACCGTGCTGGCCGCGCTCGGCATCACCGGGGCGGCTACCGCCACTGCCAGCGGCGGCGCGATCGTGCTCGGCATCGCTCTCATGCTGCTGCTCACGCCGCTCTTCTGCGCGGGGTTGAACTTGGGCATTGACCGGCTGGTGTACAAACCGCTCCGCCGCGCTCCCAAGTTGGCCCCGCTCGTCTCGGCCATCGGTGTGTCCTTCTGCCTGATGAATTTGGGCATGTTCTGGAACGGCATCATGCCGGAGGACGGGAAGAAGGTGCCCTCCGCCAGCGGCCGCAACTTCCCGGCCCTGTTGACGACGCCGGTGGTGCGAGACCGAATGGTCGATGCCGGCCTGTGCGACGAGGTCGGGAACGTGCTGGAAGGGTCGCTGGCGAAGTCCGTCCTCGGCGACTCCGGCGGGTTGCGGTTCACGGTGAAGGACCTGCTCGTCATCCTCGTCACCGTCCCGCTGATGCTGGCACTGACGATGTTCGTGAAGTTCTCGTCCGTCGGGAAGGCGATGCGGGCGACGGCGCAGAACCCGACCGCCGCGCAACTGATGGGCATCAACGTGGACCGGGTGATCGGCCTCACGTTCCTCCTCGGCGGGGCGCTGGCCGGGTTCGGCAGCGTGGTCGCCGCCCTCACGCTGTACACCACCATCGACTACCAACTCGGCTTCCAGCAGGGGTTGTACGCCTTCACGGCAGCGGTCCTGGGCGGCATCGGGAACATCCCCGGCGCGGTCCTCGGCGCGCTGGTCATCGGGTTCGTCCAGTCCTTCGGCAGCGTGCTGGTGGGCGAGAAGTGGACCAGCGCGATGGTGTTCGTCATCCTCATCGTCATGCTGGTGTTCCGGCCGACCGGGCTGCTCGGGTCGCGGACGCGGGAGAAAGTATGACCGCCCTCCGCAAACTGCCCTGGGATCTACTCATCGTCCTCGCGCTAGCCGGGCTGCCGTTCGTGCCCGGCCTGTTCGACTCGGTGGACCGCTTCCTCCGCCTGCCGTTCGGCAGTGAGATGACGACGCTGTTCATCATGGCCGTCCTCGCCCTCGGCCTGCATGTGGTCGTCGGGTACACCGGCGTGCTGCAACTGGGCGTGGCCGCCTTCTTCGGCATCGGCGCGTACGTCACCGGCATTCTCACCGTGCCGTCGCTCCCCTTCCACATGTCGTTCCCCGTGTCCCTGGTGGCGGCCACCTTGTTCGCCGCGTTCGTCGGCCTGCTGTTGGCGGCCCCCACCTTGCGGCTGCGGGGCGATTACCTCGCCCTCGTCACGCTGGGGTTCGGCGAGGTGACGAAGTTCGCCCTGAAAAACATGGAGGCGATCACCAACGGGACGAAGGGGTTGAACCCGATCCCCGCCCCGAAACTGCCGGAGTTCACCGGAGCCAGCGGCGATTGGGGCACCGACTTCCGCTACTTCTACTTCCTCACGCTGGGCGTGCTGTTCGTCGTCCTCCTCGTGCTACGCAACCTGGAAAAGTCCCGCCTCGGCCGCGCCTGGATCGCCTTGCGAGAGGACGAACTGGCCGCCACCTGCATGGGGTTGAATACCGGCCGGCTGAAGTTGGCCGCGTTCGGCCTGGGGGCCGGGATCGCCGGGTTGGCCGGCTGCCTGTACGCCACCAAACTGGGCAACACGGCCGACCCGAACGCCTACGGGTTCAACCGCTCCGTCACCATCCTCTGCTGCCTGATCCTCGGCGGGTTGGGGAACCGCACCGGCGTGCTGCTCGGCGTGTTCCTGATCGTCGGGTTCGACAACATCCTCGCCCCGGCGATGGACAAGCGGATGCAGGCGGCGCGGGGGCCGGGGGCCGAGGTGATCGATTACGAGACACTCAGCTTCTGGAAGCTGATGGCGTTCGGGCTGGCCCTTGTCCTCGTGATGCGGTTCCGCCCGGAAGGGCTGCTGCCGTCGTCGCGGGTGAAGCGCGAGTTGCATCCGGACGAGACGCTACCCGAATCCGCCGCCGACCCCGTCACCGGAGCCTGACCCGTGCCGATGCTGGAACTGCGACGGTTGACCATGCGGTTCGGCGGCATCACCGCCGTCAGCGATCTCGACTTGACCGTCGAGCCGGGCCGGATTTTCTCCGTCATCGGCCCGAACGGGGCGGGGAAAACGACCGTCTTCAACGCCGTCACCGGCATCTACCAGCCGACCAGCGGACGGGTGCTGTTCGACGGCCACTCGGCCGAAAAGCCGTTCACCCTTCGCGTCCTGCTCGTCTGCTTGTTGGTCGGACTGGCGACCGCCGTTCTCGGCTTCCTGGCCGCCGTCGGTGTCGAAGGTCTGTGGAACGCGGCGGTGAAGCGACCCCACGCCGACGGCACCATCCCGTTCGAGGTGGGGCGGGCGGTGTCCGGCGGCGCGGCGTACATCGCCGGGGAACCGGCCGTGGAGAAGCAGCGGCGCGGGTCCCTGTGGCAGGTGACCACCGCCGACGGTCAGCGCGAACTCGCCGTCGCCCCGACCGAAGAAGACGCCGCCGCGATCCGCGACCAGTTCTCGCGGGCGATCCGCGGGGACGCCACCGTCCCGAAGCCCGCCGACGTGGACGCGCGGACGTGGGACGAACAGGTGCCGATGTTGCGGGCCAAGGCGGCCGCCGACCGGCAGGCGATTCTCATCGTCACCGCCGTCACGTTCGTCGTCGGGGTCGGCGGAATGTTCGTCACCTGGCTCCGCTCCCGCCGCTCGGCGGACACCCTCGCGCGGGAAGGCATCGCCCGCACATTCCAGAACATCCGCCTGTTCCAGAACATGTCGGTTCTCGAGAACATCCTCGTCGGCCGACACCGCTGGTCGGCCGGAAACTGGCTGCTGGCGATCCTCCGCTGGCCCAGTTTCACCCGCCGCGAACGGGAGTGCGAGTCGTCCGCCGTCGAACTGTTGAAGTTCGTCGGTCTCGCCGGCAAGTCCGGACAACTGGCCAAGAACCTACCTTATGGCGACCAGCGACGGTTGGAGATCGCGCGGGCGTTGGCCACCCAACCGAAGTTGCTGCTGCTGGACGAACCGGCTGCCGGGATGAACGACTCCGAGACGGCCCAGCTCATGGACCTGATCCGCAAGATCCGCGACCGCGGCGTCACCGTGCTGCTCATCGAACACCACATGAGCCTGGTCATGGGCATCTCGGATCGGGTGGCGGTGCTCGACTACGGCGTGAAGATCGCCGAGGGCGTGCCCGCCGAGGTGTCCCGCGACCCGAAGGTGATCGAGGCGTACCTGGGCAAGGACGAGGAAAACTGATGCCCCTGCTGACCGTCACCAACCTCCGCGCCGGGTACGGCGTCATCGACGCCCTGCACGACATCTCCCTCACCGTCGAGGCCGGGGAAATCGTCGCGCTCATCGGGGCGAACGGGGCCGGCAAGTCCACCACCCTGAACACCGTCTCCGGGTTGGTCCGCATCCGCACCGGCTCCATTCACTTCGACGGGAAGGATTTGGCCCGCGTCCCGGCGCACGAGATCGTCAAACTCGGCCTCGCGCAGTCCCCCGAAGGGCGGAAGATTTTCCCCCGACTGACCGTCCTCGAAAACCTACAAATGGGCGCGTTCACCCGGAGTGACAAAGACGGCATCGTCGCCGACATCGACAAGATGTACGCCATGTTCCCGATCCTGAAAGAGCGGAAGGGACAGGCCGGCGGGTTGCTCTCCGGCGGGCAGCAGCAGATGCTCGCCATCGCCCGCGCGCTGATGGCCCGGCCGAAATTGCTCCTGCTGGACGAACCTTCTCTCGGCCTCGCCCCTCAAATCGTCAGCCAGATCTTCGGGGTGATCCGCGACCTGAACAAACAAGGCATGTCGATTCTGCTGGTGGAACAAAACGCACGGATGGCGCTGAAGGTGGCCCACCGGGGGTACGTCCTGGAAACCGGCCGCGTGACGCTCAGCGACAAGGCAGACGTGGTGATGAACGACCCCCGCGTTCGGGCCGCGTATTTGGGTGAGTAATCGCCGGAGTTCGTTCCGCACTTCACCAGACTGTTGAACGCACCGTCGTTCGTTTCGCGGTGCTGCGCCGTCATTTCATTCGCACCGCTCGCGGAACTGGTTGTCTATTCTAGTCGTAACGAGTTTGCCGACGCAATCGCCTGCACCGTCACGAATTCCGCCGACCTACCGAGTTTGCAAAATCGCACACGAGCGCTGTAAAAGTTAGCCAGCGGAGGTGAAAACTGCCGGGTTCCGGCGGTCAGACTCTGAGGAGGCCGGAACCAATCTGGGAAAATGTCCGAAACGCGGTCACGAAACACATGATGGAAGCGTAATGACTTGTGTCGGCGCGGCGGGAGTGTCGCGGAAATAATTCGGGCGTCCTGGCACCATTGGCCTCGGATATGCTTTGCAAGAGTACACCCACGACTCGCACCGCCCCCGCCACGAACGGCACCCCGGACTCTCACGAGCGGTGTGGTTCCATCCGCGTCCGCAGAAATCCGTCTCGCGAATGAACCTTTCCACCCGCGACGAGTATCCAATAGCGTGGCGGGTCGCAACCCCGTCCGGATGTGACGACAAGTGACAGCGGCGTGACGAAAGAAAAGCGAAGATAAATTGTATACAGGGTGTGGGTTCGGCGTCCATCGTTAGGCGACGCTCGCCCCAACACCCACGGACAACGGTGACACCCGGCCACTCCGCGGACGAGGAGGACTCCGATGAGCGACTTCAACACCCCCGCGCTGAAGGAGTTGACCGACCAGCAGGTGCGGTTCGCGCCCGCCGGCCGCCGCGCCGAACAACTGGCCAAGGCCGAGAAACTGCTCGCCGAGATCGACCCGAACAAGGTGTACCCGTACCAGTTCGTCTGCTTCCGCCTGACCGACTTCCGGTCGGACGCCTACCCCGAGCTGCTCATCTCGGGCGCGGACCTGAAGCACGACCTGGCGCTGTTCGTCCGGAAGGTGGAGCGGTCGCTGCCGCCGCTGCCCATCGAGTTGGCCGCCGAGCCGATGCTCACCCTCGACGAGGTGAGCCGGCAGTTCAACGTCTCGACGAAGACGGTCTGCCGGTGGCGGCTGCTCGGCCTGACGGCACGCCGTGTGCTTCGAGATGGCAAGAAGCAACTCGGCTTCCCGCGGTCGGCGGTCGAGGCGTTCGCCACCGCCCACCAGAGCCAGGTGATTCGGGGCGGCCGCTTTAGCCACCTGAGCGACACCGAGAAGGACCGCATCGTCCTGACGGCCCGCCACCTGGCCACCGCCGGGGACAGCCTGACCGAAGCCAGCCGCAAGATCGCCGACCAACTCGGCCGGTCGGCCGAGGCGGTGCGGTACACGATCAAGAACTTCGACCGGTCGCACCCGGACCACGCGGTCTACCCCGACCGCACCGGCCCGCTGGATTCGGCCGCCAAGCAGACCATCTTTAGCGCTTACCAGGAGGGGAAACCCGTGGACCTGATCGCCAAGCGGTTCGGCCGGACCCGTTCGAGCATGTACCGCGTCATCAACGAGGTGCGGGCCGAGCAGGTCGTCCGCCAGCCGGTGGACTACATCCACAACGCCGAGTTCGACGACCCGGCGAAGCACGCGGAGATCGCCGGGGACTTGCCCGACCACCTCGAGTTCGAGGAGAAGCTCCGCACCATGCGGGCCCCGAAGGACGTGGACGCCCAGATGACGTACCTCTACGAGCGGCCGCTGCTCACCTTCAAGCAGGAACAACACCTGTTCCGCAAGATGAACTTCCTGAAGCACAAACTGGACCAGTTCAAGCAGGGGCTGGACCCGGTGCGGGCGCGGGTCAGCGAGCTGCGGAAGGTGGAAGCGCTGACCGACCAGATCAAGCACTGCCGCGACCTGCTCATCGAGTGCAACCTGCGGCTGGTCCACAAACTGGCCAGCCAGCACTCGCAGACCGGCCAGAACCTGGACGAGCTGAAGTCGGACGCCCACATCTCGCTGATGCGGGCGGTGGAGAAGTTCGACTACGGCCGCGGGTTCAAGTTCAGCACCTACGCCACCTGGGCGATCGTGAAGAACTTCGCCCGCAGCATCCCGGACGAGAACACCCACAAGACCCGG
This sequence comes from Gemmatales bacterium, assembly GCA_038247725.1. Classification (GTDB taxonomy): domain Bacteria; phylum Planctomycetota; class Planctomycetia; order Gemmatales; family Gemmataceae; genus JALHQU01. Next base: position 541 of record JBBRUO010000204.1, on the reverse strand, counting down.
TACATGACCGGCCACGAGGAGGTGTTCGACGCCAAGGCGGACACCCACACCGACGAGCAGGAGTTGCTGGCGTCGGCCGAACTGGCGAAGCAGCGGGTGAACCGCCTGCTTCAGTACCTCGACCCGCGGACCCGCGAGGTGATCCGCATGCGGACGGGCATCGACGGGTCGGCCGAGATGACGCTGGAGCAGATCGGCCAGCACTTCGGCATCACGAAGGAGCGGGTGCGGCAGATCAACGTGCGGGGCATGAAGCAGCTCCGCGAGCGGGCCGCCCTGGAGAACGTCGAACTGCCGTGACACGGCTCGGAGTCGAACAACCTGACCGTCGGGGGGAGCCTTGCGGCTCCCCTTTTTTCGTTCCCGGCAGGGTGGGCCAGGGCCATTCCGTTCTCGGGTTGTTAGGGTGGGTCGCTCTCTCCGAGAGCGACTCGTGCGACGCACCGACTCTCGGTGAGAGTCGGCCACCCTCAATAACGGAATGGCCCTGATACACGCACCCGCTGCGGGTGTCCCATTCAGGTGCCGTGGGGAGAACGCT
>JBBRUO010000203.1:0-9450 GCA_038247725.1 Gemmatales bacterium | reverse complement strand
TGGCCTGACTCTCCAGAGTCGGGCCGAACCGCCTGTGTGGTTCGGTCCGACTCTGGAGAGTCAGGCCACGTCGGTGACTGTTCGCCCGGTATGCCATCCTCCCACTGGTGCCTGAGTCACGCGCGTTCCACCTGCACCAGGTTGTCGAAGAAGGTGGCCCCGCCGCCCTGGTCGGTCAGGTTGGTGCTGGTGAGGGTGTTGCAATTCTTCCGCTCGGTCGTGAACTTCGCCCACCGCAACCCCAGCGTGGCGACCACCCCCCGCGCGATCCCGTCGCCGACGACCGCCGTCACGGTCAGGCTGCCCCGGTCGTTGAACACTCGCACGGTGTCGCCGGCCCGGATGCCCCGCGCGGCGGCGTCGGCCGGGTGCATCTCCACCGTCGGCGGGCCGGCCTTCTTCCGCTGCGGCTCCTGGTTGGCGAACGTGCTGTTCAGGAACGACGGCGACGGCGGCGTCACCAACTGAAGCGGGTACTTCGCCGCCAGTTCCGGTTTCGTTTGCGGGTCTTCGTGCGGCGGAATGTAATGCGGCAACGGGTCGCGGCCGGCGGCCAGTTCGCGGGCGGAGTACAGTTCGCACTTGCCCGACGGCGTAGGGAAGTTGCCCTCGGCGAACGGCGTCCACTTCTTCGGCAGGTTCAATCGGAGCGGGCCGCCGGTGAGGAGGGAGTCGAAACTCGGTTGCTGGTTCCCCCCTCCCGCCAGGGGAGGGGGGGACAGGAGTATCCCACGACCGTCGCGCCAACTCCTCATCGCCCATCCCAAACTGCTCATCCGTGAACCCCATCTCGGCCGCGAGTAGGCGGAAGACTTCGGTGTTCGGCTTGGCCTCGGCGAGCGGAGCAATCGCGGGGTGGTTCACCTGCACATACAGATGGCCATAACTGTTGTGAATGTCGAAGTGTTCAAGCTGTGTGGTGGCGGGTAACAATATGTCTGCGTAGTCGGCGGTGTCGGTCTGGAACTGCTCGTGGACGACGGTGAACAAGTCTTCGCGCATCAGGCCTTTCAACACCCGCGATTGATCCGGGCAGACGGCCGCCGGGTTGGAGTTGTAGACGTACAGCGCCTGAATTGGCGGGCCGTGCAGTTCACCGGCCAACGCCTCGGCGAGTTGCGTCATGTTGACGGCGCGGGTGCCGGGCGGGATCAAGTCCGGCCGCGTCAGGAACTGCTCATCGAAGGGATACAGTTTGCTGGTGCTGAGCAGCGCCCCGCCGCCGGGGTAGCGCCAGTCGCCGGTGATCGCCGGCAGGCAACTGACGGTGCGGACGGCCATCGCCCCGCCGCCGTGCCGCTGCATCCCGTAGTTAATCCGCAGGAACCCCGGCCCGCCAAACGCGGACCCGGCCGTTCCGTACTCGCGGGCGAACCGCTCGATGTCCGCGACCGGCAGCCCGGTGATCCGCGACACCACCGCCGGCGAGTATTCGGCCTTCACCCGCGCCTTCAGTTCGTCCACGCCGACGCAGTAATCTTCCAGGTAATCCGCGTCTTCCAACTCGTCACGGAAGAGGCAGTGCATGACACCGAGCGCGAGCGCGGCGTCGGTACCGGGGCGGATCGGCAGCCACCAGTCGGACGCCTCCGCCGTTTTGCTGCGGTGAGGGTCGATGGTGACGATCTTCGCCCCGCGCTTCCGCGCCTCGTGCATGAGTACCCACAGGTGACTGTTCGTCACCTTCGTATTCGACCCCCAATTGACGATGTAGCCGCTTTGAACCACCGACTCCGGGTCGATGGCCGCGCGGGTGCCGAGCGTGATGTCGCAACCGACCGCGCCGGCGGTGGCGCAGATGGTGCGGTCGAGTAGCGACGCGCCGAGCATGTGGAAGAAAGCCCGGTCCAGGCTGCCGTATTGCAACTTGCCCATCGTGCCGGCGTAGCTGTACGGCAGGATCGCCTGCGGCCCGTGCGGCCCGGCGGCAATGGCTTTGAACCGGTCGCCGATCTCGCGGATCGCGGCCTCCCAACTGATCCGCTCGAACTTGCCTTCGCCCTTCTCGCCGACCCGCCGGAGGGGGTACTTCAGCCGCTCCGGGTGGTACACGCGGTCGAGGTAGTTCGCCAACTTCTGGCAAAGGAACCCCTGCGTGAACGGGTGATCCGGGTCGCCCCGGAAGCCGACGGCCCGGCCCGTGGACGTGTCCACGGTGGTGACAAGCCCGCAGGTGTCCGGGCAGTCGTGCGGGCAGACGCCGCGGACGGTGATGGTCGGGAGCGAAACGGTCATGGGGGTGTCACCAGCCGACGGCGGTACGGAATTGGTCGAACGTGTCGGCCTTGCACGCGGCGACGAGCAGACTGTCCAGCGCGGCCGGGTCGGTCATGGCTTCGACCTGCGCGGCGAGGTCCGGCGGCACCGCCCCGATGCGCGCGGCGAGGACTTTCAGCACGCTCGCCTTGCGCTCGCGCTCGATCCCCTGCTGCATCCCCTGCTGCATCCCCTGCTGCATCCCCTGCTGCATCCCCTGCTGCACCCCTCTTTCCATGCCCCGCTCGGCGGCTATCTCTTCGGCGATTTGAACACGTGTCTTGTTCACGGGTGGAACCCTCCCTGTGGCGTTCGCTTCCAATATACCACGAAACCGCGTCAGCTCTTCCGGCGGAAGTTCAATATACGTCTCCACGCAGTCGCCCAGCAACGCCTTTCGGCCGTCGCTGATGGGCGCGTCCGACAACCGCCGGAACGCCTCCACGCCCAGATCGAGTCGGTTCCCCTTCGGCGTGTTCATGAGGACCGACAGCGCCACCCCGACCGGGTTGTCCCCCCGCAGGTATTCGACCGCCGGCAGCGCGGGCAAGCCGATGTACTCGTACCGGTAGGTCGCCACCGGCTTGCCAACCGGCGGGTCGTGGATCTCCCGCGTCCCGATCCCGTCCAGGCCGACTTTCAAGAACACGACGACCGGTTGCACCGGTTTCCGCTGACTGCGGCGGAGGTAGTGGTAGTAGTCCGGAAGCCGCTCCTCGATGCTCGTGACGGAATCGGCCGACTCCACTTCGACGTGAACCAGCGCGAGCGTCGTGGCGTCCCCGCCCAGCGTCGTCAACTCGGCCACCAAGTCGAGGACGTGGTGCGGGCCGTCCGGCGGGCTGGCGAACAATTCCTTGTCCAGCCACCGGACGGCCGACAGGTCGAACCGCGCGGCCAACTCCGGGAGGAATAACGACAGGAACTCCGCGAAGCCGTCGCGGAGCACCGTTTTGAACAGTTGGTCGTGATTGATGGCGTCGGCCATGTCGCCCTCGCGGTCAGACGGCCAGCGGTTCCGGCTCTGGCTCGCGGGTGTCGCGGCCGGCCCGCAGTTCCGCCGACGGCACCTTCACGTCCCACACCAGCCCCAAGAGTGCCAGCAGGCGGATGAACTGGTAACTCTGGTCGAACTCGTACCACGCGAACCCGTGCCGCGCCGAATACGGTGCGCGGTGGTGGTTATTGTGCCACCCGTCGCCCATCGCCAGGTAGCCCAGCACGAAGTTATTCCGGCTGCCCTCGCCGGTGTCGAACCGCTGGCGGCCGAACAGGTGGCCGAACGAGTTCACCGCGAACGTCACCTGGAACGTCAGCACCACGTTCAGGCAGAAGCCGTAGATCACGCCGTTCCAGCCGAGGATGGCGTAGCAGGCCGCCGCCATCAACACGGCGGGGAGCATCCACAGCCGGTCCAGCCACACCAACTCCGGGTACTTCGTCAGGTCGTGGACGACCCGCGTGTCCGGCGACATCAGGTCGCGGGTGAACAGCCAGCCGCAGTGCCCGTAAAAGAACCCGTCCACGACCGGCGAGTGCGGGTCGGCGGCGGTGTCCGAGTGCTTGTGGTGCAGGCGGTGGTGGATCACCCACCACAGCGGCCCCTTCTGGAGCGCGGTGCAGCCGGCGACGGCCAGCAGGAACTGGAACCGGCGGGAGGTCTTGAATGAGCGGTGCGAGAAGTAGCGGTGCAGGCCGACGGTGACGCCCAGGCCAGTGATCCGCGTGCCGACGAAGGCGGCGACCACCGACCAGACGGTGAACTCCACGAACGGAATCGCGATCAGTGCCAAGTGGACCCCGATGAGCGGGGCCAGGGCGAAGGCGATGCGGGCGGCACGGTAGGCGGTACGAGACCACGACTGACGGGGCTGGTCAATGACCGGCACCGGCGGAGCGAGTTGTAGCACGAGTGGCCGGGGGTGAGAGGGTTTCGGCTGTTTGTGACGCGGGCGTGAGCCAAGGCCCGCGATCAGCTTCATGCCCTCATCATACTGCCCGACGGCGACGTTTTCGACCGCGATCCGCCCGCGCGGGGTGACTCCCAGGGCGATTCCGTCATTGGACTTGCGTGGTGTCTTGCTCGGAGGCCGGTGCCACGAGACGAACACCCGAGAAGGGAATGGCCCTGGGAGTCGCCCTGCCCCGCCAAAAGTCGGGTTTGATTCATTTCGGCAACGTGGGTACCATCCGCCCGCTTTCAGTCGAACCGTTGCCTCCCGACTTGGGGTTTCACAACCCGTGACCAGTCTCGTCCTCCCGGCGTACAACCCCGGCCCGGCGGTGGAACGCACCTGGGATGCCGTCGCCGAATTCGTCTCGACGCGAACCGACCCGTGGGAGGTGCTGTTCGTGTGCGACGGCTGCTCCGACGGCACCGCCGAGCGGCTGACGCGGCTGGCGAAGGCCACCGGGGACCGGCGGATCGGCGTCCTGCACTACGCCGGGAACCGGGGCAAGGGGCACGCCGTGCGGACGGGCCTGCTCGCCGCGCGGGGTGACGTCCGCGTGTTCACCGACGTGGACCTTGCCTACGGGTTCGACGACGTGGCGCGGGTGGCGAACGCGGTCCGCGCCGGGGCGCTGGTGGCCATCGCGTCGCGGGAGCACCCGGACAGCCTGCTCCAACTGCCGCCCGGCCACCTGGGGTACGCCTACCGCCGCCGCATCCAGAGCCGGGTGTTCGGCGCGCTCGCCCGCACCCTCCTGCCGATCACCACCCGCGACACGCAAGCCGGACTGAAAGGAATGACGCGGGAAGTCGCCGTCCGGCTGCTACCGCTGATGCGGTGCGACGGGTTCGGGTTCGATTGCGAGTTGCTCACCGGCTGCGCCCGGATGGGCGTGTCGGTGCGGGAAGTGCCGGTGTGCGTGCGGTACGAGGACGCGGCCAGCACCACCGGTGCGGGCAGCACGCTGAAGATGCTGCGGGAGCTGTGGCGGATCCGCAAGGCCTGGAAGTACGGCCCGCCGTCGGCCCCGCCGCTCGCGTCCAGTGCGTGGCAGGAGGCCCGGTACGAGGACCGGCCGCGGCTGATCGAAGCCCGCGCGGCGTGAGGTCACTTCGCCTTCTCGCCCTCGAATCGCCGGCACGCCAACAACCACGCCAGCGTGCCCATCGCCCCGTACCCCGCCAGCCCGCACGCCCAGGCGAAGACCACCCCGGCGGTGTGCCGTTGCGGCTGGTGCCACTTCTCCGGCCGATTCTGCTCGTCGAGGAGGACGGCGAAGCCCGCCGGGGGGATGACGCCGGCCGTGATGTACCGTTCATTCGCGCGGGGTTGCCCGCTCATCACCGCGTTCACGGCAAACAGCAGGACGATCAGGAACAGCACCAGCCGGAACACCGCCTGACCGGGCGTCTTCGAGATCACGCTGAAGTACAGGCCGAACGCGGTGAGAATCGCCATCGACGCGGCCAGCCCGCCGACGAACAGCACCGCCACCGACACCGGGACGTGACCCGTCAGCACCGCCGGCAGGTACCACGCCAGCAGCAGGGCGATGCCCGGCCAGTCGCACAGGCAGATGCCGAGCCACTTTTGGAACAGGATTTCGGCGCGGGACAGCGGCAGCATCAGGAGGCCGTCCATCGTGTCCGCCTCCCGCTCCCGCGCCACGCACCGGGCGGCGCGGAACGGGGCCGGGAACAGGAAAATCATGCCGACGATGTAGATCGGCAGCACCGCGACCTCGACCAAGTTGTTCCGCCGCAGGTCCGACGACGGCCACGCCCACTCGAAGATCGAGACGCTCAGGAAGAACACGAACGACATGACCGCGACCAGCCCGAGCCGCCAGGTGAACAGGTGCCGGACGAAGCTCATCTGCCCCTTGTTCAGCCAGCCGTACCGCTCCCACCAGACGATGGGCCAGTCCCCGACTGGCGGGCGGTCCACCGGCTCCTTCTCCGGCTTCAACACCGGCGGCGGGTCGGTCGGCTTGCGGTCGGATTGCGTCGCGTGGGTGGCCGCCGCCGTCACCCGCTGGCGTCCGCTCAGCGTGTCGGCCGTCGCCCCCCACACCGTCGCACGGGGCAACCGTCGGATGGCCGTCAGCCCGAACAGGAAGAAGACGCCGAACTGGAACAGGGCGAAGTGCCACGCCATCCGGGGCGCGGCCGAGGCGATGTCGGGCGAGCCTTCAACCACCGTCAGCCCGAAGATCGGGTTGCCCACCGCGAGCAGGTATTCCAGGTCGCCCAAGACCACGGGGGAGTTGACACCGACGGATTGGGGGAAGTAGTACGACGGATAGTCCTGATGCAGCACGACGAGTGATGTCACGAGCAGGTACAGCGTCGCCAGGATGAACGTCCGGGCGATGGCGGTCCCGCGATTCGCCGCGAACACCGAGAAGAACAGCGTCACCCCGCCGAGGCCGAACATGACCGCCACGCACGCCAGCACGGTCGTCCCGGCCAGCCACGGCGGCACCCCGCCGAACAGCGGCAGCACGGCCAGGACGGGCAGCGCCGCGAGCAGCGGGTCGAGCAGCACCGGCAGCCGGCCGAACAGCTTGCCGAGCAGGATTTCCCGGCCGCGCAGGTCGGTCGTCAACAGCGCGTCCCACCGCTTCTTCTCCCGCTCCTCGGTCACGGCCCCGGCCATCACCTGCACGGTCAGCACGGCGACGTACACGAACAGCGAGGCGGCGAACCAGTACGAGATCGCCTCGTTCATGTTCACCAGTTGCCGGCGGGGGATGCGGGGCACGCCGAACAGTTGTTCGGCCGGCACCACGGCGGCCAGGTTGAAGAACACGATCAGCCCGGCGACGACGGCGTACACCGACCGCCAGAACCACGGCCGACCGAGACGCGCGGCGCGGGTCAACTCCGCCGACGCGATGGGGCCGAACAGCAGGAACCCGTCTTTCCGCGACACGCACGCCAGTAGCAGCAGGAACACCCCGACCAGCGCCAGCGGCACCCCCACCCAGCCGCCGACGGCCGCGCCCGTCAGCGCGAGGACCGCCCCCCACGGGGCCAACCGGGGGGCGCGCTTCTCGGGGTCGAACGGGGGTCGGGGTGTCATCCCGACATTATGCGACCTCCGGCGCGAATCCGCTGGAACGGTTCGGCCTCCGTGGTAGGATTTCTTTCCGGCCTCGGTCCCCCTCTCCCCCGTTGGATGAACTCATGCGTGCCCTCGCCTCGCTCCTGCTCGTCGGTGCCTGCGGTGTCGCCCTCGCCCAACCCAAGCAACCGCCGCCGAAGAAGGTGGACGCGCCGGTCGTCAAGCCGCTCGTCGGCAAGTCGGAGACGATCAAGCTGTTCGACGGCAAGACCCTCGACGGCTGGGTCGGCTACGACGACCTGTGGAGCGTCAAGGACGGCGTCATCGTCGGCAAGAACACCACCCCCGTGAAGTTCAGCACCTACTTGCTGACCAAGGACAAGTACACCGACTTCCGCCTGACGTTCGCCAGCAAGTTGGTGGAGTCGGAGATGCACTCCGGCGTCGCCTTCTGGGGCCAGGTGAAGCCGGACGTGAGCAAGGATCCGAAGGCGGACCGCACTCAGCACACCTACGCCGGGCACCTGGTCATGTTCCCGTCCGGGTACGGCCTGTACGACCTGTTCGGCCGCAACGGGCTGCCGGTGAACGGTGCCGCGGCGAAGAAGGTGGGCAAGCAGCACGACTGGAACGACATCGAGATCCTGGCCCAGGGGAATCGCATCCGCGTGGCGATCAACGGCGCGGCGGTGGTGGACTGGCGGGACCCGAAGCCGGAGACCATCCAGGCCGCCCCCATCGGCTTGCAACTGCACTCGAACATGGTGAACCAGGAAGTCCAATTCAAAGGGCTGGTGCTGGAGACCTTCCCGAAGGAAGACAAACTGCTGACGGTGAAGTGACCCGCCGGTTCCCGCCGAACACCCGGCCCCCGATGCCAGTGACGCGCCCCCGCGTCACTGGCATCGGGGGCCGGATCGCGTATCCTGTCGCTGCCGCTTCCGCTCGAGAAGCGCCGTCCGTTGGAGACTCCCATGCGCGTGTGGCCAGGCCGACCGTACCCCCGCGGGGCGACGTGGGACGGTGGCGGCGTCAACTTCGCCCTCTTCTCCGAACACGCGACGAAGGTGGAGTTGTGCCTGTTCGATTCCGCGGACGACGCGGCGGAGTCGGCCCGCATCCCGCTGCCCGAGCAGACGGACATGATCTGGCACGGGTCGTTCCCGGACATCCGGCCGGGGCAACTGTACGGGTATCGTGTCCACGGCCCGTACGAGCCGGAACAGGGGATGCGGTTCAACCCGAACAAGGTGCTGTTCGACCCGTACGCCAAGGCGGTCGGCCGGCAACTGCGGTGGGGGGACGAACTGTTCGGCTACACCATCGGCCACCCGGACGCCGACCTGTCGTTCGACGAGCGGGACAGCGCCGCGCTCGCCCCGCTGGCCGTGGTCGTCGATCCGGCCTTCACCTGGGGCAGTGACAACCCGCCCCGCACCCCCTGGCATCAGACGCTGATCTACGAGATGCACGTCAAGGGGTTCTCGCAGTTGAACACGCTCGTCCCCGAACACCTGCGGGGCAAGTACGGGGCGCTGGCCACCGCCCCGGTGATCGACTACCTGACCGACCTCGGCGTGACGGCCGTGGAACTGCTGCCGGTCCACTACCACATCACCGACAAGATGCTGGCCGACCGCGGGATGGCCAACTACTGGGGGTACAACACCCTCGGGTATTTCGCCCCGGACCCCCGGTTCGCCTCCGAGAAGCACCCGAAAGACGTGGTGAACGAGTTCAAGGCGATGGTGCGGACGCTGCACACGGCCGGCATCGAGGTGATCCTGGACGTGGTGTACAACCACACGGCGGAGGGCAACCACCTGGGGCCGACCCTCTGCTTCCGCGGGGTGGACAACCTGTCGTACTACCGCTCGGTGGCCGACAACCCGCGGTATCACATGGACTACACCGGGTGCGGGAACACGCTGAACGGCACCCACCCGCGCGTCCTCCAACTGCTGATGGACAGCCTGCGGTACTGGGTGCTTGAGATGCACGTGGACGGGTTCCGGTTCGACCTCGCCAGCGCCTTGGCGGCCGACTTCTACGCGGCCGGGCGGTTGGAGAGCTTCTTCGACGTGATCGCGCAGGACCCGGTGCTGTCGCAGGTGAAGATGATCGCCGAGCCGTGGCACGTCGGGGCCGGCGGGTATCAGGTGGGCAACTTCCCGCC
>JBBRUO010000202.1:0-9478 GCA_038247725.1 Gemmatales bacterium | reverse complement strand
ATGGTAATACTCGCTTGAGACGTGGGGTTGTTCGATCCCTCTTCCTTAGCCCCAGAGTACTCACCCGATGGCGAAAACCAAAATCGAGGACATCACGGAGCGCGCGCTGGCTTACGCGAAAGATGGCAAGGATCCGGGAACCGCTTGGGTAGAGGTACTCAAAGAGAAGTATTCGGATCCTCGTCAGCTCGAAAACGAAGTAAAACACTCTTGCCCCAAGTGGGCGTTCTGTATCCTGTGCCAACTCGGATACGTCAAGGATGTGTCGGCGGGTTGCTGCCCCGATTCAGTAGGTAGCCGTTCCGCCAACTTCGCACTTGAGGCATACACCCTGTTGTGTGCCGACCCCTCGCTGGCATCCGACAAGAAGAAGCTCAAACAGCAGGTGTTCGGAACGAAGGACGATGAGGGCTACCGAACCCCCCGCGAAGAGGTTGAGGTCTTACTTGCACTCTGGAGCGCAGGTGCACTTGTTAAAACGAAGGTGGCCCCTGTGCCAGTTTCTGAAAGGCACTAAGTCATACTCTCGGGTTGGGTTGTTCGATAAACTGACAAGTCCGCCATTCACCCGCCCGCCGTCACCCCGGCAGGCGGACGCGGAAGGTGCTGCCGTCGGCGGGGGTGCTGTCCACGGCGATGCTGCCGCCCAGCCGGTTGACCGCTTCCTTCACGATCGCCAGCCCCAGGCCGGCGTGGGCACCGGTAGCGGTGCGGGACGGATCGGCGCGGAAGAAGCGGTCGAAGATCTTCGCCTTCACGTCGTCACTCATGCCGATGCCGGTGTCGGCCACCTCGACCGTCAGCCCGGCCGGGTCTCGCTCCGCCTTCAGGGTGATCGACCCGCCCGGCTTGTTGTACTCGATGGCGTTGTGGAGCAGGTTCATCAGCACCTCCCGCAGCCGGTCCGGGTCGGTGGTGAACTCGGCGGCCGGCGGCAGGTCGGTTCGCAGGGTCAGCCCGTGAGCCGTCGCCAGCGGGCGGATGACGGCCGCGCACCCGCCGGCCAACTCGCTCACGTCCACGGGGATCGGGTGGGCCGAGTTGTGGCCGGCGTCCAGGTAAGCCAGCGTCATCACCCGCTCGACCAGACCGCCGAGTTGCTTGGCGATAGTGCGGCACTCGGCCAGCGTCTCCTTGTACTGCTCGGCGGTGCGGGGCTTCCGCAGGGCCACGTCCATGGTGGCGAGCATCCCGGCCACCGGCGTCCGCAGCTCGTGCGAGATGTCGGCGACGGCGGCTTTCTCCCGCTCGAACGCCCGGCGCAGGGCGTCCAGGGACTGCGTCAGGCGGTCGTGGATGGGGGCCAACTCGGTGGTCAGTTCCTCCTTCTCCACTGACAGGCGGAAGTCTTTCTCGGTCACCTGGCTGACGGCGTCGGACAGCTTCCGCAGCGGGGACAGGCCGACGCCGATGAGCAGCCACCCGCCGAACACCACGGCCAGGAAGGTGATGCCGCCGATGGTGGCGATCCGCAGGCGGAGGCGGTGCTGGGCGTCCCCCGTCTCGGCCGCCAGGGTCGTGAACTGCTCGTCCCGCCTCTGGGTGAGGCGGGCCAGCACCTCCTCCTTGTCGGCGAGTGGGTGGGCGACCTGCACGACGATCGGCGCGAACCCGCCGGGCGAAGAGCCGGGACGGCCGCCTCGCCCTCCAATGGGAAACGTTTGGCGCGGCGGGATCGGGGCGTAGTACGGGGAGCGGTACATCAGTCGGCGGACGGTCCCCAACCCCGGTACGGCGACGTCGTCGTACCAAGTGTCGGTGACGTCCTCGTTGGGCAGGTCCGTCGGCAGTTCCTCCGGCAGCCCGCTGTGGCGGAGCACCTGTCGGTCGCGGGTGTCGCGGGCGGCGACGTGCAGTTGGAAGAGGTGCGTGTGTTCCGGGGACGCCTGGAACTCGGCCCGCGCCGCGTCATACGGCTCGCGCAGCACGTTCGTGTGGTACGCGCCGAACAGTTGCTGCCGGCCGCGGTCGAACGGGTTCGGGGAGCCGTGGCTGAAAACGCCCGCGGTGGCGGTCGCCCACCCGTTGCCGGCGTCCCCCAGTGGCATCAGTTGCATGGCCAGGTTGAACATCCGCAGGCTCTCCTCACCGGCACGGGAGTAGTTCACGCGGACGAGGCCCATCAGGCGGGCGCGGTACTCGCGGGCCAGTTGGCGGGCCTCCACCAGCAGGTCGGCGTCGAACTTGCCCCGCGTCTTCTCCACCTCGGCCGTCGTTTCCTGGTTGATCCGGTCCGTCTCCGACTTCAGGCGAGCGTCCAGCGCGTAGGCCGCGAACCGGTCGATGAGCAGCCCCAGCCCGCCCAGCGCCAGCCCGACGAGTGCGAGGAAGTAGAGGATCAGCGAGCGGCGGAGGGACGGCATGGTGATCCCAACCCCGATTGACGGGGGAGTCGGTTCCGGCGGCGGGCGAGCCGGCCGGACGCGCGGGTGAACCGTCCTGGAAATGGAGGCCCCGGCGGGAACGGGGCGAGTCGGACCGTTCGCCGGGAGTCGCCGGATTAGACACCGCCCGGCGGCGCGAGGCCACCGGAAAATCGTCACTTTTTCTTCGCCTTGACCGGTTCGGCCTTCACCGCGTCCCCCTTGGCCGGCTCCGCGAGCAACGGCTCGGCGACGACCCCGGCCGACTCCGGCACGTCGTCGGTCCCCCGCAGCATGTACCCCTCGCCCCATTTGGTGAGGATGAGCGGCACGTCGAACCCCTTGTCGATCTTGATCCGCAGGTATCGGATGTACACGTCCACGACGTTCGACGTGTTCTCGTCGTACTCGTCGTACAGGTGCTCCCAGATCATCGTCCGGGTGACGACGCTGCCGGCGTGGAAGGCGAGGAACTCGAGCAGGGCGTACTCGCGGGGGGTGAGTGGGATCTTCTTCCCGCCCCGCGTCACGCTCCGCGACGACGTGTCCAGGGTCAGGTCGTGGATGCGGATGAGCGGGTCCTTCTTCTGGTGCCCGCGGCGGATCAGCGCGCGGACGCGGGCGAACAGCTCGTTGAAGTCGAGGTTCGCCTTGGACAGGTAGTCGTCCGCCCCGCTGTCCAGCCCGGCCACCTTGTCGTCGGTCTCCCCCTTCGCCGTCAGCATCAGCACGTGGGTATCGACGCCGGACTCCCGCCACTGCTTCAGCAAGGTCAGCCCGTCCACCTTCGGCAGCATGATGTCCAGCACGATCACGTCGTAGGGGGTGGTGCGGGCCTTCACGTCCGCCTCCTCCCCGTCGGTGGCCGTGTCCACGGCGAACCCTTCCTCCTCGAACCCCTGGCGGAGGGCCTTCACCAGCGGCAGTTGGTCTTCGACGAGCAGGATTCGCACGGGACGGCCCTCACGCGCGGGGATGCGCGGCAGCGGTTCTCATTTCTCATTTAAACACCCGTCGAGTGAACACGCGATGAGAAAATGAGAACGGCCACCCCGCCGTCAACTGCCGCGCACGTGCGCCGTCAGTTCGAACTCGCGGATGAGCGCGTCCAGTCGCGGCTCCATCCGGGCGAAGGCGTCGGCGGTCGCGGTGAGGACGACGGTGACGTGCTCCACCGCCGCGGCGGGCGGGGGCGCGTCGGACGGCACCATCCGGAGCGCCGCCAGGGTGCCGAGTTCGTACCCGGTGTCGGCGAACTCCGGCAGCGGTTGCAACTCGGCCAGGATGTCGGCCAACTTCGCGGCGTCCGGCCGCCCCTGCGCCTCGCGGTTGTTCAGCACCAGGTTGAGCGCCTTCTCGGCGGCCTCGGTCAGCCGCACGACCGACACCGGCACCGCCGCCGTGCCGAGTTCCGCCAGTATCCTGAGCCGCAGGTGCCCGCCGACGACGCGGCCGGTGAGTTCGTTCCACACCAGCGGCTCGACGAGGCCGAACCGCTCCAGGCTGGCCTTCAGCTTGCGGTACGCCGGCGCGGTGGCCGGCAGCTCGCGGCGGGGGTTGTACGCCGCCGGCACCAACTCCGCCAGCGGCATCAGGCGGACTTCCAGGGTCGTGTTCATCCGGAACCCCTCACGAGGATTGATTGTGAAGTTATGTACACTTTATATACTATTCCTGGCGGGTCAAGTGGCGGCGGCGGAACCGCCGAGCGGTGACGCGGTGATCCGCGGCAAGGCGGGGGCGTCCGACATCGTCGTCACCACCACCGCGCGGCTGGCCGGGGCCGTCCACTCCGTCACCTGGGGTGGCCGCGAGTTCATCGACAGCGCCGACCACGGCCGGCAGTTACAGTCGGCGGCGGCCTTCGACTGTGGCAAACCGAACTTCCACGCCGAGTGCTACAACCCGACCGAGGCCGGGTCGCGGAGGGACGGTGCGGGAGCGAAGTCGTCCAGCCAGTTGCTCGAGCTGACGGCCGCGAAGACCGTGCTGGAAACGACGACGCGGATGGCCTTCTGGCTGAACCCCGGCGAGAAGTCCGTCGGTCGTCCGGCGAAAAATGACGGGCCGCTGTCCGCCCACCTGGTTTCCAAGAAAGTGACCGTCGGCGTGGGGGAGTGGCCGCACGCCATCGATTACCGGGTGACGTTCACCGTGCCGCCGGGCGAAGCCCACACCTACGCGCAGTTCGAGGCGCTGACCGGCTACATGCCGCCGGCGTTCTCGGAGTTCTTCACGCTGGACGTGGCGACGGGGAAGCTGGCGGCGCTGACCGACGGCCCCGGCGAGCAGGCGAACCCGGTGGTGTTCAGTACGAAGGACGGCAAATACGCGATGGGCGTGTGGTCGCCGGACCAGCCGAGCCGGGGGTACGCGACCGCCGGGTACGGGCGGTTCCGCTTCGCGGCCGAGAAGGTGGTGAAGTGGAACTGTGTGTTCCGCGTGCGGGAGCCGAAGGGCATCCCGGCCGGCGACTACTCGTACCGGATGATCGCCGCCGTCGGCACCAAAGAAGACGTGGCGAAGACGCTGACCGGGTTGGCAACAGAATTGAGCGCGAAGTGAGGGGTTGTCAACCCAGAGCGGTTCGTGCGTTCGACGAGCCGATAACCTTTGGAGGGCGGGGAAGTCCTGTCTTCGCACCGGAGGTGCGCCAGAAGTGGAGCGCAGGAACCCCTGGCCGGTGGTCCCCAACGCCATGAGCCGCGGAGCGGCGGCAGGGATCCAGGGGTTCCGCTCGCCACGCTCGCTCACCCCTGGCTAACTTCTCCCGCACCTCCGGTGCGAAATCCTCGAATTTCCCTCACCCCACCACCTCGACCGCCTTCACCCGGTTCCACAGGTACGCGGTGGACCCCGCGCACACCCCGCCGACGACCAGGAACGCCTGCCACGCGGCCGGCTGCGCGCCGTACTTCTTCGGGTCGATGTCCGAGCCGAGGAAGAACATGCCGCACACGTACAGGTCGTTCCACAGGTCGATCAGCCGCCACGCCGGGTGCATCATTTGCGCGGTGGCGAGGAAGTCGGCGACGGCCCGGCACAGCACGAACAGGGCCGACCACACCATGACCATCGGCACCGTCCGCCGCACCGCCACCGCCGTCGCCACCAGCAGCAGGCTGAGGGTGGTCGTCAGCACCACCCCGTAGGCGAGGATGCCGAACAGCAGGTGCAGATTGTCCAGGTAGTACGTCTTCCAGTCGTACAGCAACCCCGCCTGCGCGAACAGCACCAGGGCCGGCACGGTGGTCAGCAGGTTGACGAACAGGCCGACCGCCAAGCACTTTCCCAAGACGTAATGCCGCCGGGCGATCGGCTTGGACAAGTAGAACGGCAGGCTGCCGTGGTGGAAGTCGTTGCCGACCAGCACCGACCCGGCGAACGCCAGGACGATGGTGGCGATGTACCCCTCGAACCAGATGAAGTTGCCGAACGTGTGCCCGGTACCGCTCAGGTGCAGGCCGCCGAGGAACTTGGTCAGGTCGCCGACCCGCACCGACACGCCGGCGAACTGGGCCGTCTGGTTCTCGGTCTGGAGGGTGATCCACACGACCAGGTACTGGCCGTAGAAGAAGAAGAAGAAGATCATCAGGGCCAACCCGTCCAGCGCCCAGAACATCTTGTGGCGGAACATCGTCCGCAGGCCGGCGCGGGCGATGGCGAGGGCGGCGAACGCCGGCGGGCGGAGGGTGCCCCGCCACGGGCGGTAGCGGAGCAGCGCGTCGGTCGGGGAGATCATGCGGGACCGGGGCGGGTGGGGGCGGACAACGGCGGACCCCATTACGGATAGCGACCGCCCCCCGGCGAAGCGAGACCCGTTGCCCGCCGGAGTGCCGCCGACGACTCCCCACAGTCCCCCACTTTCGCCACCCACCCCGCCCGCCACGCACTTCACTCGATTCCTGAGTTTCGGGCGAACTCGACCGGCGACTCTGCCGATAACAACAATCGAACGGATTCCGCAGGGAGACTCGCATGCGAGCCGCATTCGGATACGGACTGATCGCCTTCGCTGTCGCGGCGGGTTGTCGTCCGGTCCCGCCGCCCGCGACGCTGAGCGGCAGACCGTTGGTCTTGCCCCTCGCCGGTCGTGCCCTGCCGCCGGTGGATGCGTCCGCCGCGCCAGCCGCGCCGCCGCTGGGCAGTCCGCCGCCGCCGCCGGCCAACTACTACCACCTGACCGCCGAGGACTGCCGCCGACAGGCGTGCGCGAACAGTTCGCTCGCCAACCTGCTCGCCGCCTCCGCCGCCCCGCAGCGCGGGGTGTGCGCCGACAACGGCACGCGGGCGATGACCGACATGATCCGCGCCACCACCGCCGGCTACCTCGCCGAGGAGATTCGCAACCGCACCGCCGGCGGCGCGCTGACCGCGTACTACAAGCTGCTCGAACTGGAACTGACCAGCGACGTCCTCGCGGCCACGCTCGTGGAACTGGACGACCTGTTGATCGTGAACGAGAAGCTGGCGGACAACGGCTTCAAGCCGGCGGACGACGCCCACGAGTTGAAGAAGCAGCGGCTCGAACTCCTCTCCACCCAGGCGAAACTCCGCTCCGGCATCCAGCAGCTCAACGGCGAATTGAAGGCCGTCCTCGCCATCGACCCCGGCACCGCCGGGCTGCTCTTGCCGGCCGATCAGGTGCGGGTGGTGCCGGACCCGCTGGACGTGGAATTGGCGGTGCAACTGGGGCTGACCCTGCGGCCGGAATTGAACCTGCTGCGGACCCTGGCGAACGTCGCCGACCCCCGCGCGGTGAACGCCATCCGGAAGGCGCTGGTCGGGCTGGCCCCGCCGCTGGCGGCCGTCCTGTCCGCCACCGCCGAGACGCTCCCGTCGCTGACGCCGTGGGTGCGTGGGGCGGCCAAGGCGGACGCGGTGGCCCTCCGCCAGCAGGTGCTGTCGCTGCTGGCCGACCGCGAACGGGTGGCCGTCAAGGAGATCCGCGCGGCGGCCGACGACTGGACCACGGCCCGCCAGTTGGCCGGCCTCGCGCGGAGCCGGTTCGAGATGGCCCAGGGGCGGGTGGACGAGTACGAGAAGCGGGCGCGGGCCGGCCAGTCCGTTGAAAGCGAGCGGCGGCGGGCGCGGCTGGACGCACTCCAGGCCGAGGGCGAACTGGTGAGCGAGATCGCCAAGTGGAAGGCCGCCGACGTGACCGCGCGGCAGGCCATCGGGCTGCTCGGCCGCGACTGACGCGGGCGGCGGTTTCGTGGTATAACACGGGCAGGCCGCCCCCTCCCACTTCCGCGCCGCGCCATGCCCGCACACCTGCTATCCCTGTCCGACGGCCCCAGCATCCTCATCGACAAGCCCATCCTCCTGTTCGGCCGGCACCAGGAGTGCGACGTGCAACTCCACTCCAAGAAAGTGTCGCGGCGGCACTGCGTGCTGGCTCAGGTGCAGGATTACCTCGTGATCCGCGACTTGGGCAGCACCAACGGGGTGTCGATCAACGGCGTCCGCGTGACCGAGGGGCGGTTGCAACCGGGCGACGAACTGGTGATCGGCAACTTCCGCTACCAAGTGTGCGGCGACCTCTTCCCGAAGCCGATGGCCCGACGTGAGGAGGATTGACGGGCGAACC
Source organism: Gemmatales bacterium (assembly GCA_038247725.1). Classification (GTDB taxonomy): domain Bacteria; phylum Planctomycetota; class Planctomycetia; order Gemmatales; family Gemmataceae; genus JALHQU01. Next base: position 1,525 of record JBBRUO010000202.1, on the reverse strand, counting down.
GGCTCGCGGCGCGACCGTCACCCGTCACCACCCCATCAGCCCGCGGCGAGACAGCGCGCAAATATCCATTCCCCACGCGACCGAGACGTGCAGCGCCGCGCCCAGCCAGACGCTCCGCGTGGCCAGGCTCATCAGCCCCAGCGCGACGCCGGCGACGATGCTGGCCACGCACTCTGGCATCGGCTTGCCGAAGTGAATCATGCAGTACGGCACCGTCATCACGAACGTGCTGTACGCGCCGAACTGGTGCTTCGTCCCGTGGACGATGAACCCGCGGAAGAAGAACTCCAGGGCCACGAACTGCAAGGCGTAGAGGATTTCCCACTGTAGTAACTCCGGCCCGATCTCGTCCGCCGTCCGCACTTTGTAGAAGGGGTACGACGCCTGGAACCGCGCCTCCGCCGAGAACACCCACACCAGCGGCACCATCACGGCGACGAACGCGAGGTAGATCTTCCACCCGTGGTACCAGCCGCGGACCTTCAACCCGTAGTCGGTCGGCCGCTCCTTCAGCACGAGCACGATCACCAGCAGCGGGATGAGGACGTAAGTGGCGTAGGCCGAGCACGCCCACCACGTCAGGCGGCCGAGTTGCGTGGCGGACCGCTCCGCGAGCCACTCCTTCACCGCCAGTTCCGCGTCCGCCCCGCCGACCTGCCGGGCGACGAATCCGGTGACGGGCACCAGGTCGGACGGGTGCGAGGTGAAGTTCTGCACCGTCAGCGCGGCGGCCACGGTGAGCAAGACGATGACGGTCTTGGAGTCGAGTTCGCGGCCGGCGGTGGCGGCGCGGTAGGCGTTGGCGTCCGCCTCCACCTGACGGATTTCCGGGCCGAAGGTGCGTTCCCACGCCCACAGGAGCAATCGGCGCATAGCGACCCCGGTACGTTTAGGAGGCCAGCAAGGGTGTCAGCCCCCCTGTTTCATTCAGACGACAAATGCAAACAGGGGGCTTACGCCCCCCGCTCACCAAGTCAACCGCTCCATTGCGGTCTCATCCACGAACCCGCTGAACCTGTCCCATTCCGTTGCGGGGGCGGGCCGGTCTGAACACCTCCCCTCGTTGAGGGGAGGTCGGTCGCGGCACGCGACCGGGAGGGGAGATTCCTTCTCCCCAGATATTCGAGACTCCTCTCCCGGCGGCTGCGCCGCCGACCTCCCCCTTAACGAGGGGAGGTGGGTTGCGTTCCCCTCTCGGCACTTGGGACACCCTTGGCGGATTCGTGTATCAGCTCGCCGGTCCCTCACCGCTTCAGCGTCTGGGCGGCGACGACGAACCGGTACCGCCCGCCGATGATCTCGACGCGGAACCGGGTCTCGGCGATGTCCTCCGGCTGGCGGTTGTTGTACCCTTTCTCCAGTTTGGCCAGTTCGTCCTCCGCCCCCTTCGGGAAGAACGCCCAGAACGAGTTCGGCGTGAAGTCCAGGCCGAGCGCGTCGGCGACGCTCCGCACCGACTCCCGCTTGATGTCCGCGAACTGCATCTGGCCGGACAGGCGGATGAGTTGGTCCTGCGTCATCCGCT
>JBBRUO010000201.1:0-9479 GCA_038247725.1 Gemmatales bacterium | reverse complement strand
TGGGGGCCGAGGACAAAGCCGGGTCGAGGAACCCGGTCCTCGGCGTCGAGGGGCACAAGTACGAGGTGACGACGCACGACTGGGGCACTCTGCCCGGCACGCTGGAATGGCAGACCTCGCACAACGTCACGATCGACAGCCAGGGGCATGTGTACGTCACCCAGCAGGGGTTGAAGGGCCGCAAGGTGATCGACACCATCTATGTGTTCGACGACAAGGGCAAGTTCGTCCGGTCCTTCGGCAAGGAGTTCCACGAGGGCGGGCACGGGGTCGAAGTCCGCAAGGAAGGGTCGGACGAGTTCCTCTACCTGTCCAACACCTGGACGCCCAAGCACAAGCTGATGAAGACGACGCTGAAAGGCGAAGTCATCTGGACGAAGGGGCGGCCGGAGTGCCCGGAGTACGCCGACCCGAAGAAGCCGTTCAACCCGACGAACATCTGCTTCACCCCGGACGGCGGGTTCATCGTCGGCGACGGGTACGGGTCGAACTACCTGCTCAAGTACGACAAGGACGCGAAGCTCGTGAAGGTGTTCGGCGGCACCGGTACGAGACTCGGTCAGATGCGGACGCCGCACGGCAACTGGATCGACGCCCGCGACCCGAAGGCCCCGGTGCTGGTGGTGTGCGACCGGGCCAACGCCCGCCTGCAAACGTTCGACCTGGACGGCAAGCCGCTGTCCGCCACCGAGAGCGGCAAGGTGGTGCTGTTCCCGGCCCACGCCAAGACCCGCGGGGACGTGCTGCTGGTGCCCGACCTTCACGCCCGCGTGTCTTTGTTCGGCAAGGGGAACGAGGTGATCGCGCACCTGGGCGACGACGCCGAGTGGCGGAAGAAGGTGCTGGGCATGAAGATTCGCAGCCAGCCGAAGGAGTGGCCGGCGGGCAAGTTCATCCACCCGCACGACGCCGCGTTCGACAAGGACGGCAACATCATCGTGGTCGAGTGGGTCAGCACCGGCCGCGTCAGCTTCTTGAAAAAGGTCGGATGAGGCGTGAGCGATGAGCCGTGAGCCACTTGGGGGTATCCGCCGCGTTGAGGGGCGGGCCTGTCTTCCACCTCCCCTCGTTGAGGGGAGGTCGCCGAGTGAAACGCGGCGGGAGGGGAGATTGCTTCTGCTTGTTCGCCCGCCGCGCCAGCGAGGGGCGGGCGGCGCTGGGGGGCCAGTCGCTCTCGGCCCCCGACGGCGGTTGGCCCCTCGCTCGCGCTTCGGGCGAACACAACCAGACTCCCCTCCCGGCGGCTGCGCCGCCGACCGCCCCTCAACGAAGGGAGGTGAGTCGCGTGCCCCACACATGGTAGATGATGGCTCCTCGCTCACGGCTGACAGCACCAAACTCACGGCTTATAGCTCCCAACTCACGGCTTTCCCCATGTGGCTCCGCGTCTTCTCCCCGAACACCGCCGAAGTCCCGCCGGCGGACCTCGCCGAACACTTGCACGCGCTCGGGTTCGCCTTCGAGCCGCACTTCAAAGGCGACACCCACGGGTGGACGACCGGCGAACTCCGCCCGCCGTCCGGGTCGCCGGTAATGCTCGCGCGGTATCTGACGAAGGAGGACGACCTCCGCGACGACCTGAACGCCTACGCCGCCGAGTTGGAGACGCAGACGTATAGTGCCAATCACGGCATGTTAATGGAGAAGGTCATCCAGACGAAGCAGATGGTGACGGTGCGGAAGCCGATCGACCACGCGGACGAAGCGGCGCTGGACCGCCTGTGCGACGCGCTCGTCGGGTTCCTGGCGACCCGCACCGGCGGGGTGTATCAGATCGACACCCGCGGCTGGTTCGCCGCCGACGGCGAGATGCTGTTGCAGGAGTATTGAGGCTCGACCCGTTAGGGTGGGTCGCTCTCTCCGAGAGCGACTTGCTCTCACACCGACTCCCGGAGAGAGTCGGTCACCCTACCCCATCCCACCGATCACCACATGCAACTCACCCTCGACTACGGCAAGACCGGCCTGCCGATCACCCTGCCGGATGACCGGCTGCTCGCGCCGCCGCTGAGCATTCGCCCGGCCCCGCCACTCGCGGACCCGCAGTCGGTCCTCGACGCCGCGCTGAAGAACCCCATCGGCACCAAGCCCCTCGCGGAGTTGGCGACGGGGAAGAAGACCGCGTGTGTGGTGGTGTGCGACATCACCCGCCCGGTGCCGAACAGCTTCTTACTGCCGCCGATCCTTCGCACCCTCGAAGCCGCCGGCGTGCCGCGGTCCGGCATCACCATCCTCGTCGCCACCGGGTTGCACCGGCCGAACGAGGGCGCGGAGTTGGTCGAACTCGTGGGCGAGTTCGTGGCCAAGAACTACCGCTGCGAGAACAACCACGGCAAGGTGGAAGCGGAACACGACTTCCTCGGCACCACCGACCGCGGCGTGCCCATGTGGATTGACAATCGGTATACACGGGCCGAGTTGAAGATCACCACCGGGCTGATCGAACCGCACTTAATGGCCGGTTACAGCGGCGGGCGCAAGGTCATTTGCCCCGGCATCGTCGGCCTGGAAACCGTGAAGGTGTGGCACGGGCCGACGTTCCTGGAACACCCGAAGGCCGACGCCGGTATCGTCGAGGGCAACCCGGTCCACGAGGAGAACACCAAGATCGCGCTGGCCGCCGGATGTGACTTCATCGTCAATGTGATCATTGATGGCAAACGGCAGATCACCTGGCTGGGAGCGGGCGACATGATTCAAGCCTGGGAAGACGGGGTGAGGTTCTGTCGCGAAGTGGTGCAAGCCGGGCTGCCGCGGCCGGCGGAGGTCGTCGTCACCAGTTGCGCCGGGTATCCGCTGGACACCACCTGGTATCAGGCCGTGAAGGGGCTGACCGGGGCGATGCCGGTGGTGAAGAAGGGCGGCACCATCGTCCTCGCCGCCAGCCTGACCGAGGGTCTCGGCAGCCCGGAGTTTCAACTGCAACTGCGGCGGTACGAGGCCGAGGGTCGGTACGCCGTGCCGTCGGACAGCACCACATGCGAGATGGACGAGTGGCAACTCGTCATGCTGAAGAAGGTACTGGCGCACTGCCGCGTGAAGGTGGTGTCCGGCGGGCTCTCGGCCGACATCCTGCGGCAATGCCAGGTGGAACCGGTCGCCACCGTCGAGCAAGCCGTCGCCGAGTCGCTGGCCGAGTACGGCCCGGACGCCCGCGTGGCCGTCATCCCGAAGGGGCCGTACGTGCTGCCGCGCGTCGCGGCCGCGTGAGTTCGGTAGGTCCGGTTCGCCGAACCGGACATTGAACCGAGTCCGTCCCGGCGGGACGGACCTACTTCCGAGGTTCCCCATGCGTATCCCGCTGCTGCTCGGAGTCCTGCTCATGTCCGCCGTCCCCGCCGACGCCAGTCCGGAGGCGACCGCCCGCGCGAAGACGTTCGTCGCCGCGCACGAGGCGCGGATCCGCCCGCTCGACATCGCCGCCGGCAAGGCGTGGTGGACCGCCAACATCACCGGCAAGGACGAGGACTTCAAGGCGAAGGAAGAGATCCAGAACAAACTCGACGCCGCCCTCGCGGACAAGGACACGTTCGCCGAGTTGAAGGCGCTGAAGGCGGCGAAGGACCGGGGCGAGATCGACGACAAGGTCATCGCCCGCGCCGTCGAAGTGCTGTACTTGACGTACCTGCCCAAGCAGATCGAACCCGAACTGCTGAAGAAGATCACCGCCACGGAGAACGCAGTCGAGCAGAAGTTCAACACCTTCCGCGCCGTGGTGGATGACAGCAAGTTGACGGCCAGCGCGGTCGCCAAGGTGCTGAAAACGTCCACCGATTCGGCCGAACGGCGGAAGGTGTGGGAGGCCAGCAAGAAAGTCGGCGCGGACGTGTCCGGCGACCTGAAGGGACTCGTCAAACTGCGGAACGAAGCCGCCCAGCAACTCGGCTTCAAGACGTATCACGCGATGATGCTGTACCTGAACGAGCAGGACGGCGACGAACTGTTGAAGCTGTTCGACGACCTGGACACGCTGACCCGCGAGCCGTTCATCAAGGCGAAAGCCGAGATCGACGCGAAACTCGCCGTCGCCTGCGGGGTCAAGGTCGCGGACCTGATGCCGTGGCACTACCACGACCCGTTCTTCCAGGAGTCGCCCGGCGTCTTCGACGTGAACCTGGACGACGTGTACGCCAAGCTCGACATCGTGCAACTGAACGAGAAGTTTTACGACGGCATCGGCTTGCCCATCGGCCGGGTGATCGCCGCCAGCGACCTGTTCGAGAAGGACGGCAAGTCGCCGCACGCCTTCTGCACCGACATCGACCGCGAGGGCGACGTGCGGGTGCTGGCGAACATCAAGCCGACGGAGTACTGGATGAGCACCATGCTGCACGAACTCGGCCACGCCGTGTACAGTAGCAAGAATATCCCGCAATCGGTGCCGTATGTGTTGCGCGGCGAGGCGCACATCCTGACGACCGAAGGCGTCGCCATGCAGTTTCAGAAGTTCAGCAAGTCGAGCGCGTGGCTGGGAAAGATGGGGGTGAAACTGGCCGACCCGAAGGCGTTCGACGCCACCGCCGCCAAGATGCTGCGGAACGAACTGCTCATCTTCTCCCGCTGGTGCCAGGTGATGTTGCGGTTCGAGAAGGGCATGTACGAGAACCCGGAGCAGGACCTCAATAAGCTGTGGTGGGGACTCGTCGAGAAGTATCAGCTGGTGAAGAAGCCGGACGGCCGCGACGCCCCGGACTACGGCAGCAAGATTCACATCTGCGTGGCCCCGGTGTATTACCACAACTACATGATGGGGCAGTTGTTCGCCTCGCAGGTGCATCACGCGCTGGCGAAGCAGGTGTATGACGCGCCGCCGGCGACGGTGCTGTACGTCGGCGACAAAAAGGTCGGGAAGTTCATGACGGAGAAAGTGTTCGCCCGCGGCCGCACACTGAGTTGGCGGGATCTGACGAAGTTCGCCACCGGCGAACCGCTGTCGCCGAAGGCGTTCGCCGCCGACTTCGGCGGCCAGTGAGTCCGACGGCGGGGGAGTCTCACGGTTCAACCAGAGCCTCGCCCGCCACCTCACACCATGCCCCACCAGCGGCGGAGGCCCCATTCGACGCCGAGCAGCACCGCGAACGCGACCAGCCAGCTCGGCAGGAAGGCGTGTTCCCGCTTCGGCTCCCAGCTCGGCAGGTAGCGCGGCTTCGGCTTCACGGTGACGAGCGGTTGGCCCTTCAGTTCCTTCAGGTAGCCGGCGAGGTTGTCCAGGCGGTACGCGCGGCCGCCGCCGCTGCTGGCCAGTTTCTGGAGGAATTCCGGGTCGGCGGCGGTGCGGACCATTTCCTCGCTCACCTCGGCGTAGGACAGGAACTTCGCCGACGCCTCGCCCTTCGCCTCCTTCCCGTCCGGCGTTTTTCCGCTGGCGACCAGTTTTACGGTGTACTCGCCGGGCGCGGTCGGCTGGTAGTTCACCTTGTTCCCGCCGTTCGGGTCGATGACCACGGTTTGCACCTTGGCCGTCGCCTCGGTCTCGTTCGGGCCGAACACCTTCACCTGGAACTGGGCGTCGGCGACCGCCCCGCCGTTCGGTCCCCGCAGCCCGACCCGGATGCCCTGCTTGCCGCCGACGGCCACGCGGGGGAACTCCGGGCGGGCGAAGGCCGCGCCGTCGTCAACATCTTGGTGCGCCAGCCACAGGGCCATCTGCCGCCAGAAGCGGCCGTGCAACTTCTTGCCGTCGGTGGTGGCGGGCAGGCCGAGCCGTTGCCACGTCATCGTGTCCATCGCGCCGAACGCCAACACCCGGCCGCGGCTGCCGTCGCCGATCTGGTGCCCGACCAAGAGCGGCGGCAGGGCGGACATCGCCTGCACGTTACCGGCGTCGAACAGCACGTCGGAGTCCGAGGCGTAAGCGTAGACTTCCGCGCCGGGCTTCGGCGTGCCCAGCTTGCTCAGGCCGGTGAACCGCGACTTGTTCGGCTTGTCGTTGAGCCGGTCCCACAGTTGCCGGGACTCGGCCGGGGTGTCGGCCAGCTTCAGGAAGAAGGTGTCGGCGAGGCGGGGGTTGACCACGAACTGGTACCGCGTGGTCTCCGGCGTCGTGTCTTTCGTCCGCGGCGGCAGGTTCACCGGCAGGATTTCCTCGATGGCCGTGGTGCCGTTCCAGCCGGTGGCGTCGGCGTAGTTCGAGTCGCCGGCGAAGGTGGCGTGCCCGCCGATCATCATGAACCCCATCCCCTTCTTCAGCACCTGGTCGCGGATCCGCTCCGGCAGCTTCGGGTCGATGGCGGTCAGTTGCTTGGCGGTGACGTTGCCGAGGATCATCACGTCGTAGGACCGCTCGGCGAAGTTGAAGGCGTCGAGCAGCCCCGGCCCGCCCTCGTCGGATTGCAGGTCCACCTTCCGCACGTCGATGCGGGGGTCGGCGGAGAGGGCGTCGAGGATGAGGGCGTACTCGTAACGGAAGCGGTCCACGACCAGCACCCGCAGCCCTTCCTTGGTCAGGTCGAGGTACGTTTCCAGCACGTTGTTCGCGGCGTTCACGTCGCCGGGCACGTCGGTCACCGGGATTTCCACCCGCACCTTGATCTGCTTGAGGGTCTTCTGGTCCGGGCTTTCGGGCAGTTGCTCCGGGGCCTTCAGCCGCAGCTCGACCACGTTGTCCTTCCCCTCCTTCAGCTTCTGGGTCTCGATGCGGACGTCGGCGTACCCCTTGCCGTCGCCGAGGTCGTACTGCACCCGCACCGGCACCTCGCCCTGGAAGCCGAAGCTGTTCACGCGGGCGCGGAGGGTGAACTCGGTCTTGATGGCGACCGGGTTCGGGTCGCACGCGACTTCGGAGATGGCCACGTCGCGGGCGGCCCCCGGCGGGGTGGTGGTGCCGACGAGGAAGGTGTGCATCGGCGTCACGGCCTTCCACTTCACCGCCTGTTCGATGGCCGACACGATGGCCCCGTTGTCCGCCCCGTCGCCGATGATGAGGTGCCCGCGGACGAACGGCTGGCCCTGCCACCGTTCGAGCGTTCGCAGCAGGTACGTCCCGTAGTCGGACTTGCCGACGGCGGGGGCGTTCGGGTCGTACAGGCCGGCGGCCTCCTGGAAGTCCGGCGACCCGAAGGCGTACACGATCACCGACACGTTCTGCTCGGCCTTCAGTTCGTCCAGGAGCGGCGCGGCGCGGTCGAGGGCTTTCCGCACGGCGTCGATGCGGGCGGCGGAGCCGAGTTCGTCCGTCACCGTCATGCTCTCCGACAGATCGACGCCGATGAGCAGGAAGGACGGCAGCTTCGGCTGTTCACGGATGCCGAGGCTCGGCCGCACGGCGGTCAGCAGCACCAGCAGCAGGGCGAGCAGCCGTAAACTCATCAGCAGCAAGATGCGACCGCGGGTGGCGCGGGGGTGGCCCTTGTACGTCCACACGGTTAGCGCGACGAGCAGCCCGGCGACGACGGCCAGCAGTGGCAGGCCGACGCCGTCCAGGCTCCACGGGAACGCCGGGTTCGTGTGGAGGAAGTATTCGACCGTGTCGTTCATGACCGACCCGCGCGGAAGGGACACCGTCAGGATAGGGGGCCGGGGCGGTCAGCGGGTGTCGAAGTGGGGTGTGACAATTGTTTTTGGCGAGCGTGGGGAAGGCCCTCACTTCCCGGCCCATAGTTGGGCCAACTCGACGCACACCGTCACGGCGGCCCGCATCTCTTCCAGGCAGGTCCACTCCAGCGGCGAGTGCGGGTTGTGCTCGCCCGTGCTCAGGTTCGGCGTCGGCAACCCCATCTCGGTCAGCCGACTGCCGTCGGTGCCGCCGCGGATGAACGCCTGACGCGGGGTCATCCCGGCCCGCTTCACCGCCTCCAGCGCCAGCGGCACCGCCCGCGGTTCCTTCACCATGCCGTCCCGCATGTTGCGGTACTGGGTCGTCACCTCCACGCGCACCGTCGCCTTCGGGTAGTCGGCCTGGATCTCCGTACCGAACTTCGTCAGCAGCGCCGCGTACACGGCCAGTTTGGGCGTCTCGAAGTCGCGGAGGAGGATGTGGACCTTCACCTCACCGACGCCGCCCTCGATCACATACGGGTGGACGAAGCCGTCGCGGGCGTCGGTGGTTTCGGGCGAGAGGGAGTCCGGGGGCAGCTTCTCCAGGAACTTCGCGGCCAACTTCACGGCGTTCAGCATCCGCCCCTTGCCGATGCTCGGGTGGATGTTCACGCCGGTGATGGTCACGGTGGCCTTGTCGGCCGAGAAGGTCTCGCCTTCCACTTCGGCGGTGCCCGCGCCGTCGAGGGTGTACGCCACGTCCGCCCCGAGTTCCTTCAGGTCCACGTGCGTCACGCCCTTGCCGATCTCCTCGTCGCAGGTGAAGCAGACCCGCACCGGCCCGTGCGGGATCGTCGGGTTCTCGACCAGCGCCTTCGCCAGTTCCATGATGACCGCGACGCCGGCCTTGTCGTCCGCCCCCAGCAGCGTGGTGCCGTCGGTGGTGATGATCGTCTTGCCGGTCAACTTCTCCAGTTCCGGGTTGTCCGCGACGCGGATCACCTTCGACTTGTCACCGGGCAGGGTGATGTCCCCGCCGGCGTAGTTCGGGATGACCTGCGGCTTCACGTCCTTCGCCGTCGTCTCGGGGGACGTGTCCACGTGGGCCACGAACGCCACGGTGGGGGCGTTCGGGACGTTCCCCGGCACGGTGGCGTAGACGATGCCGAACTTCGTTTGATATGCGTCCTTCAATCCGAGCGCGAGCAACTCGTCGAGCAGCATCTTGCCGAGAACGAGTTGGTTCGGCGAACTGGGGTAGGTGGTACTCCGCTCGTCGGCCATCGTGTCGATGCGGACGTACCGGAGGAAGCGGTCGAGGAGGGTGTCGGATGTCATGGTGATGGGTTGGTTCGGGGTCGGTTGAGATTAGGCACCGGCGGGAAGGAAGAATCCCGGTCGAGTTGAGGCGACTCCCTGTCTCCCGTGGCCTGACTCTCCCGAGTCGGGCCGAACCGCCGGGGTACTTCGGCCCGACTCGGGAGAGTCAGGCCACGGGGAAGACAGCCCTCGCTCCCCTCCTTCTGGTAATCTTCCTTCCCGCCAATGCCTTATAGTATCCCGCCCGCGGCCGAGTGTGATGCGTTCCCGTTCCCGTCGAGTTCGGTGGCGTCGGCCATGGCGCGGGTGGCGGCAGGGGTGTTCAGGAGTCGGTCGAAGGCGTTGAGGTCGGCCGGTCGGGGCAGCTTGTCGGGGAGGGGGCCGTCGTCGGGCCGTCCATGACATTCACTCGCCACAATGTTGTCCCGCCATCCTTTGCGCCCCGCCGAAGTCTACCGAAGATGTGGGCAAACTGTAGCCTCACGGCCTGGGCTTGGGTCCGTCGGCCCCTTCGGGGCGAAGAGAAAGCCAAGAAAAATCGCCTGCCAGAAACTGTTCCAGCCCCCAATGACGAGCTACCCGTGACTCCTACCGAATTCGATGGAAGTGTGGCGCGCGCGGGGGGGGGGGGGGCCGAACAACGCCAGCGGTGAAACACACGGGGGGGGGGGGGCGGGGGTGTG
>JBBRUO010000200.1:0-9502 GCA_038247725.1 Gemmatales bacterium | reverse complement strand
TCACACCACCTCACTTCCCAACGTCAGTTCGCCGCCGAGGTACTCGGCGATGGGGTGCGCCCGTAGCGCGTTTTGGACGGCCGTCAACACCCCACGAACCGGCTCCATTTCCGGCCCGATGGCGGCCACGCCGAGCGTCAGTTGTTGATGGTCGTTCTGGGTGGCGACTTCGGAGATCGCCACGTCGAACTGCCCCCGAAGCCGGTCCAGAATCGACCGCGCCACCTGTCGCTTGTCCTTGAGGGACCGCGACTGGCGAACCAACAGCCGGGCGGTGAGGAGGCCGATCACCATAGCGGTGAACCGAGTGTTAAGAGCCGCGAGCCAAGAGACCAAAGAGAAACCGGCCCCCCAATGGAGGCACGGTTCCGGCTGAGAGCGCTTCGCTCACGGCTCTCGGCACAAGGCTTACAGCGTCCGCTGCCGGATCTCGATGCGGTACGCCTCGATCACGTCATCGACTTTCACGTCGTCGAAGCCGGTGATCTTGAGACCGCACTCGAACCCCTCGCGGACGTCCTTGGCGTCGTCCTTGAACCGCTTCAGGCTGTCCAGCGCGGCCACCCGCTCGGCCGGCGGGTAGACGATGGCCCCGCCGCGGATGACCCGCACCTTGGCGCTCCGCTCGATCACCCCGCTGGTGACGTAGCAGCCGGCGATGGTGCCCACCTTCGACACCTTGAAGGTGTCGCGGACGATGGCCCGACCCAGGTGAACCACTTCCTCGATGGGCTTGAGCCGGCCTTCCATCGCGGCCTTCACGTCGTCCACGAGGTTATAGATGATCTGGTACTCGCGGAGGCTGATGCCGCGGGCCTCGGCCACCTTCAGCGCCTCGTCGTCGGCGGTCACGTTGAACCCGATCACCAGGGTGTCGGCCGGGCTGGTGAGGGCGAGGGTGATGTCGGCTTCGGAGATGGCCCCGATGCCGGCGAACAGCACCCGGCACCGCACCTCCTCGTGGGTCAACTTTTCCAGTTCCTTCTTGATGGCCTCGACGGAGCCGCGGGCCTCGGCCTTCAGGATCACCTTGAGTTCCGTGATCTTGGCGCGGGCGTTGGCCTCCTTGAGCTGGTCGAGCGACTTCGCCCCCAGACTGCCGAGGGACCGCTCGCGGTTCAGATCGCGCTCCTTGTCGGCGATCTCGGCGGCCTCCTTCAGGTCCTCGACGAAGTAGAACGGGTCGTCGGCGTCGGGCACCATGTCCAGGCCGAACACCTTGACGGGCGTGCTGGGGCCGGCCTCCTCGACCGGCCGGCCGAGGTCGTCGTACATGGCCCGCACGCGGCCGGAGGTGGCCCCGCACAGGATCACGTCGCCCTTGTGCAGCGTCCCCTGCTGGACGAGCAGGGTGGCCATCACCCCGCGGTCGCCGTCCATGTACGCCTCCAGGCAGGTGCCGGACGGCTTGTGCTCCGGGTCTGCGGTGAGCGGCGGGTCGGACAGTTCGGCGACGATGCCGATGGCGTCGAGCAGTTCGCCCACCCCCTGGCCGGTGACGGCCGAGGTCTCGACGAACTGGATGTCGCCGCCCATGTTGTCGGGCAGCAGGTTGAGGCCGTACAGTTGCCGCCGGGTCTTGTCCAGGTTGGCGTTCGGCATGTCGATCTTGTTGATGGCCACGATGATGTCCACGTCGGCGGCGCGGGCGTGGGCGATGGCCTCTTCGGTCTGCGGCATGACCCCGTCGGTGGCGGCGACGACGATGACGGCGATGTCGGTGACGTTCGCCCCCCGCGCCCGCATCTTCGTGAACGCCTCGTGGCCCGGCGTGTCGAGGAAGGTGACGGGCTTGCCGTCCTTCTCGACCCGCCACGCCCGCAGCACCTGGGTGATGCCGCCGGCCTCGGTGGACACCACGTCGGAGGCGAGGCCGTACTCGATCCGGATCTTGTCCAGGATGGACGTCTTGCCGTGGTCCACGTGACCCATGATGACGACGATCGGCGGGCGGGGGCGGAGCTTCTCCGGGTCCACCGTCTCGGCCTGGGACTGGAACCGCTCGAGCAGCAGGTCCTTGGCCGTCTTCTGCCGCTTCTGGATGAGCGTGATGCCCTTGTTGATGGCGATCAGCTCGGCCACCTCGAACTCGATCTGCGAGCTGGCCGCGTACAGCTTCTGCGTCTCTTTCAACAGCTGCTTCGACAGGTCGCCGAGTTTGACGCCGATGGCCTCGGACAGGGTGCGGACGGTGATCGGCAGGGTGATCTCGACCGGCCCTTCCTTCTTCACCACCTGCTGCTGCTTCTGCCGCTGGTGCTTCCGCATGAGGGCGGCGCGGGGGCCGCGGCGGGAGCCCGACTGCTGTTCCAGCACCTCGGCCTGACCGCCGGAGATGATGATCGATCCCTTGTCGGTCGGGCCGGACCCGCGGCGGTCGCGGCTCTGGCGGGCGGCGTGCCGGCCGTCCCGCCCGATGACCCCGCCGGCGGATTTCTTCTTGGCTTCCTCTTCCTCGGCGGCGGTCGGCCGGCCGCCGGTGCTGGCCCCAGGGCGGGGCGGCGGGCTGCGGCGGTCGGTCGGCTTGTCAGCGGCCGGGGCGGCGTCGCCCGCTGGGGCCACTTGCGTCACCTGCTTCTGGATCTCCGTCAGCGACAGCCCTTTCCCCCGCTTCAGCTCCATCTCCCGCATCTTCTTGATCTGCTCGGGAGTGAGCTTGATCGACTTGCTCGCACCGGTGGCGGGCGGTGGGGCCTTCGCGCCGGCGGGCGGCGGGGCCACGCGACCGGGGCCGGGGTTGGGGCCGTGGGAGATGCGGCCGTCCGGGCCGAACGCCGGGGTGCGGGAGCGGACGGGGGCCTGCGGGTTGCCGGACGGGAGTGGCGGCCGCGCCCCGGCGGGCGGCGCGTTGCCGCCGGTCGGCGGGAGGGTGCGCACCGGCCCGGTCCCGGCGGACGACGGAGCCATCCGGGGCGGGTTCGGGGGCGGAGCCATCCGGGGCGGGTTCGGGTTGGTCGCGGGGGTGGCCGGGGGCGGCGGTGTGGGCGCGGCCGGCGGCGGTGGCGTGGGGGCCGGAGTCACGGCTGCGGGCGGCGGGGTCGGTTGCTCGGCGGATGGCGTCGGCGGTGCCGGCTTCGGCTGGACCGGGCCGTGCGTAGCGGGGCGACCGCCGGCCGCGCGGATGGTCGGCGGGCGGTTCGGGTTCAGGTTCGGCATCCCGCGCGTCAACGGCACCCCGGTCGGGGGCAGAACGGCGGAGGGCGGCGGAGAAGTCGAGACGGGTGGTGGCTCAGGGGCGGCCGGCGGCGGCGCGGCGGCGCTCACCGGTTTCTCGTCCGGCGCAGGCGCTTCGGCGACCGGAGCCTTCGTCTCGGCGGCCGGTTCCGGTTTGGCCACCGGGGTTTCGGCGGCGGCGGGCGGCGCGACGGGGGACGGTTCGACCGGAGCCGGTGGCGGCGCGGGCGGAAGCGGGGCCGGTGCCTTCGGCTTGGCCGGGGGCAGCGTGCGGACGCGGGTGTCGAGGGATTTGGGGGGGCCGCCGACGGTGGGGGCGGGCGCGGAGGGAGTGCGGGCGGGGGCGGCCGATTTGGCCGGGCCGTCCTTGACGCGCTTCTTAAGCGCGTTCACCTGGTCGGGTTCCAACCCGCTGAGTTGGTTCTTGATGCCCGCGAACCCCAGCTCCTGGCAGATGCCGAGCAGGTCCTTGGTCTCAAGCTTCAACTCTTTCGCGAGGATGTAAACGCGAACCTTCTCGTGAGCCGTCTCGGTGGTCTTCGACAAGCGGTACTCCTTGGGGGGTGGCCGCGGCACCCCCGGTTCCCGGTGACCCGGCCGGTCGTTCCGGTTCTAATGGTAGTGATTGTAACCTGGGCCGCAGGGTTGAACAGGGCGAGTGTGGAGGCGGTCATGCCTGCACTCCCGTTTCGGTTGTGTTGTCAGTGGGCGGTTTGACCGTCTGTTCGCCGTCGTCGCCGGTGCGTTGCTCTTCGTGTTCCATGGCCGTGACCGCTGCCTCCGAATCTGTGGGGGGGCCTTCGTGATATGCCACCGGGTGATCGGGCGGGGCGACGGTGGTCGAGCCGTCGGCGTCCGGGTCGTGGTGGGCCGGGGGCGTCGCGCCCTCGACTTCGGCGGTGGTGTTACTTTCGACTCCGGGTTCACCGTCACTTTCGCTCGACACCGCGCCGGCGTCCGGGTTCGCCGGCGGTTCCGCCGCGGCCAAGGCGGCGGCTTCGGCCGCCGCCGCCCGGTCCGCTGCCAGTTGAGCCAGTCGGGCCTGATCGGCCGCTTCTTCCAACTGCCGCTGCTCCTCCTTCACGCTCTGGTCCATGAAGTCGGCGTTGTCCTCGGCGTACATCACCACCTCGTCGGCCTGCTCCTCGGGCAGCGCGGTGAAGATCGCCAACTCCTGCCCGTCGATGAACGACAACTCATTGTAGGAGAGGAACCCTTCCTCGATCATCGCCTGGATCTGCTCCTCGTTCACGTGCGGCAGCAGTCGGAACCACCGCTCGGCCCGCTCCAGCGACTCGCCCAACTCGTCGTGCGTCATGATCTCCAGGTCGAGGCCGACGAGTTTGGAGGCCAGTCGCACGTTCTGTCCGCGGCGGCCGATGGCCAGGGACAGTTGGTCCTCGTCCACCAGCACGATGGCCCGACCCAGCCGCGGGTAGGTGAACACGTCGGCGATGGTGGCCGGCTGCAAGGCGTTCGGGATCAGCACCTGAAGCGAGTCGTTCCACCGGACGATGTCGATCCGCTCGTCGTTGATCTCGTTGATGATCGTCTTGATGCGGCTGCCCTTCACCCCGACGCACGCGCCCACCGCGTCCACTTTCATGTCGATGCTGGAGACGGCCAACTTGCTGCGGTAGCCGGCCTCGCGGGCGATCGCCCGGATCTCGATGGTGCGGTCGGCGATCTCCGGGATCTCCTCGTCGAACAGCGACTTCACGAAGTCCGGGTGTGCCCGCGACAGCACCACTTTCACCCGGTGGCCAGTCTTGCGGACCTCGAACACGACGGACTTCACCCGCTCGCCGACGTGGTGCGACTCGCCGGGGATCTGCTCGCTGCGGGGGAGCAGGGCTTCGGTCTTGCCGAGCGAGACGATGGCGGTACCGGCGTCCACGCGGGTGACGGTGCCGACCACGAGGTCGCCTTTCTTGGCGCTGTACTCGTTGAACACCGTGTCCGACTCGGCCTCCCGGAACTTCTGGATGATCACCTGTTTGGCCGACTGCGCGGCGATGCGGCCGAGCGTCTCTGGGTCGAGTTCCGAGTCCCCGTGGCGGGCGCTAATCTCGCCGGTGGCGCGGTCCACCCGCACCGTCACCCCGTCCTCGATGGCGAAGTGCCGCAGGGCCGCCAACTGGATGCCCGACTCCAGGCCGGTGAAGAGCGTCTCGCGGGGGATCCGTTTCTCCTCGGCCACGGTGTCGATCAACTTCATGACCTCCCGGCCGATGGCGAGGGGGTCCTTCGGCTTGGGGGCTTCCTCGACTTTCTTCTTGCGGCTGACGGCCATCGCGACACTCCAACCGAGTAAGTCCGGCTCGCCGAGCCGGACTCTTGGGGTGTCCGGCTCGGCGAGCCGGACCTACTCCAGCAACCTGCTCGTCACTCCGTCGAACCACAGGCCGCGACCGGGGGAAATCCCCCACGTCCACACCGTACCGGCGAACGGCGGCGCACCGGATCGCCACTCGGCCCGCAGCCGGCACCGCCCGGCCGCAATGGTCAGCAGCCAGCCGCCGCCGGCCGGCTCTGCCGACACCACCTCCCACCCCCGGAATCCGTCCGGGTCGGGGATCACGTCGTCCGGTCTCAGCCCGAAAGACAAGCGACGGCCGGCAGGTGACTCCGACAATCCTGATGGCACCGGCACGCGAACTGTACCACAGTCCGAGGCGAACAGCCTGTCCGCCGTCACCGCGCCATCCAGGAAACAACACTGGCCCAGGGCAAACGCCACGAACCGGTTGCCTGGGCGGGTCTGTAGCTCGTCGGCGGGGCCGAGTTGCTGCAAAACACCTGCGCCAAGCACCCCGAGGCGGCGGCCGAGGGCCGAGGCATCGATCGGGTCATGAGAGACAATGATTATTGTGGCGACGGCGCGGGCCGAGAGCAAGTGGAGATCGTGGCGAAATTCGGCCCGGAACGGTGGGTCCAGCCCGGCAAACGGTTCATCGAGGAGCCACACCGGGCAGTTTCGCAGGAGGAGTTTGGCCAGCGCCACCCGCTGTTTCTCCCCACCAGACAGTTGGTGCGGGTACCGGTCGAGCAGCGGTGACAGGCGGAGGAGGTCAATGGCACCGCTGGTCCCGCCCTCCGCTGGCGGGAGGGGAGTGGGGGTATTGTGGAACGAACTCCCCCTCCCCACTAACCCCTCTCCCGCCAGGGAAGGGGGGGACGAAGCCAACAGATTCCCCTTCACCGTCAGATGGGGGTACAGCGCTGGCCGCTGGGGGAGGAATGCGACCCCGCGTTTGTGTGGGGGCAACTTGTCGATGCGGACGCCGTCGCGCCACACCTCTCCGGTGGTGGGCGTGTCCAACCCGACGATCAGCCGCAACAGCGTCGATTTCCCCGACCCGCTCGGCCCCAGCAACACCAGCCGTTCGCCGGTCTCGACGGTCAGGTCCGTGGGGTGGAGGCCGATGCCGCCGTCGGGAAAGGTCTTGGACAAGCTGTGGAGAGCGAGCATCTGGTTGATGATATCCGCCGCCGAGGCCGTTCAAAGACGGCGGTCGCGGGCACTGGGGGGGGAGCGAGCGTTGGCCCCCTCACTCGTTCGTGAACGTTGCCACCCCTTTGTCGCTCACGGTCGCGGTGAAGACCGCCTTCCCGGCCCGCACGGTGAGTTCGCCGCCCAGCCACGACTGTTCGATGACTCCCGGTCGGTCGCCGGCGGCGCGATAAAGGTGTTTGGCGTGTTCCGCCCAGTCGTGCGGTCGGCCGTTCCGCCAGACGCCGCAGTCCGTCGGCTTCGCCGCGAACTTGAGCCGGACCCGCTGACCGCTCGCCCCGGTGTACTCGGCGTCCCCCTCGGCGATGGCTCCGGCGTCCAGTTTGGCCCGCCCCAGTACGGCTGTCTCGAACGCGGCGAAGTCCTTGAAGTCGGGAGCTTCGCCGACTTCCACCGCCACCCCGCAGAAATCCCCGCCTTTCCCCTTTGCCGCGAGGACCCGGTAGCCGTTCCAACCGGCCGCGTTCTTCCCGGTCGTCAACTGCTTGGTCAACTCCTCGTCCACCGCGACCTCGCCAGTGTTGACCGGGTGAAGGGCGACCCAGGTTTTCTCGGCCTTCAGGAACGTGACGCCCTTCACGGTCTCCACGCCGACCCGCTCCGGGACCGCCCACACCCACGGCGATTTCCCGTTCGCCACCAGCCACACGGCGACCGGACCGTTCTGCCCGACGCGGTTCTCGCCCGCGACTTTGCCGGGCTGGTACTGGGCCGAGCCGACGAACTTCGGGTCGGGGCCGGGCACCCCCTGAATCGCGATCCCGCCAAGCTCGGCGTCGGTCGCCACGATCTTGAACCCGTTCACCGCCGAGGTGCCCGTGGTGGTGCCGCCGGCCAGCGACCCCATCTGGAACGTGCGGCCGACGTACTGCGTCTCGAAGTACGCCGGCGGGGATTTCCGGTCGTTCCCGGTGGTCGCGGTGTAGGTCGGCTTGCTGGCGAACAACTCGGCCGGACGGGCGAAGTTCTTGCGGGCGAGGTGGACCACGGCGGCCGGCGGGCGGTAGCCGCTGGTGAAGACGTGGACTTCGTCGGACTCGAACGCCGTGTTCGTCGCCGGGGTGTCGCCGAAGTACAGCCAGAGCATGTTGGCGGCGCTGCCGCCGAACGGCTGCGGGTGGTTGTAGTCGCGGTTCGTCGGGCCGTTGAACGCCCCGCGGTAGTACTTCACCGCCCCAATCGCGCACAGGTAATCGAGCGCCGCCTTCGCCGCCGCCTTCACCTCCGCGTCGCGGGCGAAGTCGAACAGGTTGAGCAGTGGGGCGAGCGAGTGACCGTGATAGTTCTCCGAATCCCACTCGCCCATCCCCACGTGGTAGAGGGCGGCGGCGTAGTTGAGGAGCGTGTCTTTGTACTGCCGCCGGGTGCCCTCGTTGCCGGTCTCCTCGGCCATCAGGTACACGCTCGTCACCCGCATCAGGTACAGGTTCTCGGTACTCCGCACGTCCACCCACGAGTTTTTCACGTTCGGCCCCCACCCGTCGCCGGGCTTGTCGAACGCCGGGTGCGGGCGGCGGAGCGGGTCCTTCTCGGTCCACGCCTTGGCCCCGTCATACATCCGCTTCTTGTAGGCCGGGGCCAGCCGGTCGCCGAAGAGGAAGTATTTCCGCATCTGGTGCTTGAGGGTGAAGCAGGCGTAATAGTCGATGCCGGCAGTGTGGGCGTGCCACTCCTTCGCCTGGGCGTCTTCCTGCTGGATCGCCTTCAGGGCCGCCTCCTGGTCCCCGGCCACGAGGTGGGCCATGAGGTAGCCGTAGGCCCGCTTCTCGTTCTCGAAGTACGTCCGCCCGCCCAGCCCGGCGGCTTTCTCCTTCGCGCACATCGCGCGCAACACCGTCACCCCGCGGGCCTGGAACTCCTTTTCCCACTCGATTGGCCAGGGGTTTCTCAACCCCTTCGGCACGGCCGTCGTCGGGAAGGGGTCGGCGGCCACGGTGACGGTGGTGGAAACCAGCAAGGCGGGGATCAGAGTGGAGGCGATTCGCATCGACGGGGTACCTCTCGTACGGGAGGAGATACTGTACCACCAGACCAGTGCCGACGAAATGGGCGGCGTATTCGGCGCAGTCGTGCAGCCGTCTGGGAGCGGAACGTCGGTATGATGAAGTCATCTCACCGGGAGGGTTCGCGATGCCACTCCTCGACCACTTCCACCCGCCGGTGTCCTCGCGCAAGGAGTACCCCGGCACGCTGGCGACGTGGGCGAGTTTGATAACGATGCGGTTGAATCTGGAGGTGCTGCCGGCGGAGTTCACGGCCGAACCGCGCACGAAATGTCAGTTCGTTTGCGAGTACCTGGAAGCCCCGCAGGTGTACGCCCCACCCGCGCCGCCGCTGACCGAGGAAGTGGAAATCGCCGAGTCGGACACGTTTGAAGTGCTGATCTACCGCGACGAGAACCGCTGGCGGTTGGCGGCCGCGATTGAACTGGTCAGCCCGGCGAACAAGGACCGGCCGTCGCACCTGCGGACCTTCGCCGACAAGTGCCTCGGCTATCTGTCCAAGGGCGTTTCGGTGGTCGTCGTGGATGTCGTGACGAACCGCGCCGCGCAGACACACGCGGAGATCGTGTCGCGCGGGAACCTGCCGGCGTCGTTCGCGTGGCAGCCGGCGTCGGGGTTGTCGGTGGTCAGTTACCGCACCATTCAGCCGAAAGCCGGTGTCACCCGTCTGGATGTGTGGCCAACCGAGCTGCACCTTCGCGCCGCGCTGCCGACGGTCCCGCTCTGGCTCGCCGCCGACCTGTGCGTCCCGCTGGATTTGGAACCGCCCTACCACCTCGCCTGCCAGTCCCTCCGCCTGGCGTGACGCGGC
>JBBRUO010000199.1:0-9629 GCA_038247725.1 Gemmatales bacterium | reverse complement strand
GTTCTGCTCAATGGACAGTTCGCCCAAGATGCGGGTCAGCGGGCATTCGGCGATGGCGTTGATAATGTCCTGGTTCAACTGGCCGATGCGGACGGCGTCGATCCACCCGCGCCGCCAGGTGACGCCGACGTTCGGCTCCATCGGCTCGGCGACGGAGCGGGCGCGGGGGCGTTCGAGAAACCGGGCCAGCGGGCCGAGCCACTCGACCTCGTGCCGCTGCCGCAGGTCGAACATCGCCTGCTCGATGCCACGGAGCTGGTTCGCCGGCTGGTTTCGGTCCTCGGCCAGCAGTGCCAGGCGGATGTACTCGCCACGGGGGTCGCCGTCCTCGATGAGCAGGTCCGCGTACGCGGCGTGCAGGGCCCCGTCGTCCGGGTCGGCGACGAGGGCGGCCTCCAGTGCGTCGCGGGTGGTCATCATGGCAACAGGTCCGCGACGCGAACGGACTGGGTCGGGGCGGCCAGCGGGGTGACGGCGTCGGTCGGCCCGAGGGTCAAGCGGGTGTGGTAGGTGTGCCCGCCGGCGGTGATCGGGCCGGGGTCGCGGAACACGAGCAGTCGGTTCTTCACCAGGTCCGCCACCCAGAATTCGCGGATGCCGTCCTCAGCGTACAGTTCCACTTTCACCGTCGTGTCAATGTCGAGCGACGAGTCCGCCACCTCCACCACCAGCAGCGCGTCCGCCGCCGTCGGGTGAGCCGTAAAATTCCGCCGTCGGCCCGGATACACGGCCACGTCCGGCTGCGGGTCGGAATCGGTGAGGGCGAGCGGGTTCTGCTCGTTCACCCAGCCGATGCCGGCGAACACCCGCCGGAGTTCGTCGGCCGTGTTTCCAACAGCCAGCGTGTGGGGCCAGTTGATGGGACTCATTTCGACGATCTCCCCGCGGAGGCGTTCGACCCGCTTGCCGTCGAAGTAGCCGCGGTCGGCCATGTCGTAATACTGCGCGCGGGTGAAGGTCACCCGGCGGGGGGCCGTCGGCGACGGCGGCGTGAGCAGGGCGGGCATGAGTTCACCTCACGGGAGCAGGTCCGCGACGCGGACGGGTTGGTTCGGGGTGGCCAACGGGGTGACGGTGTCCATTTCGGCGAAGGTTCGCGACAAGCGGTAGGCGTGACCGTTCGACGCCACCGGGGCGGGGTCGCGGAATACCAGCAGCCGGCGGGCGTTCACGTCGAGAACCCAGTAGTCTGGCACCCCCGCCGTGGCGTACAACTCGGCCTTCGTCGTGGTGTCGAAAAACAGCGTCGTGTCCGACACCTCCACAATCAGGTCCGCCGTCGTCGGGTGGGCGTGCAGGAAGTCCCTGACACTGCCCCGCACGACGAGGACATCGGGAACGACTTTCGTACCGTCGTCGAGTTGCAGATCGAGTTGGGGACGCACAAGGAACCCCGAGTCGAAGATTCGACGGAGAGCGTCGGTCGCCACGTAGAGGAAGGTGGCGTGCGGCGGGTTCATGCGGCCTTGCTCCCAGATTTCCCCGTGAAGAAGGAACAGCCGTCGTCCTTCGAAACGCTCTGGGTTTGGGATGTCGTGGAAGTCGTCGGCCGTCCACGTTTGGCCGTGGAACTCCGGCACCGGGCGGGGCCAGGCGGTCGCGGTCGGCGGCGTGAGCAGGGCGGGCATGGGTTCTCCTCCGGGGAACGGTGTCATTCTACCCAGCCGTGGCCCTCGGTTCGCACCAGGGTTTCCATCGCGTCGATCCACCGCGGGTGGTCGTTCAGGCAGGGCACCGCTCGCAGCGTCTCGCCGCCGGCCTCGTGGAACACCTCTTCGGATTCGCGGCCGATCTCGTCCACCGTTTCCAGGCAGTCGGCGGTGAACCCCGGCAGCCCGACGGCCACCTTCTTCACCCCCTTCTTGGCGAGGTGTTCGAGCACGTCGTCGGTGTACGGCTTCAGCCACGGGTCCTTGCCGAACCGCGACTGGAACGTCTGCGTCCAGTAGTCACGCGGCCAGCCGAGCCGCGCCACCAGCGCCCGCGTGGTGCGGACGACGTGGGTGGCGTAGGGGTCGCCCCGCTGGGCGTACTTCTGCGGGATGCCGTGGAAGCTGAAGACGAAGTGTTCCGGCTTCCAGTCGAGAGAGGCGAGGTCGCCTTCAATCACCTTCGCCATCGCGTCGATGTAAACGGGGTGGTCGTAGTACGGCGGCACCACCCGCACGGCCGGCACCACCCGCACCTTCAGCAGCGCCTTGAACAACACGTCGGTGGCGCTGGCGGAGGTGGTGCTACTGTACTGCGGGAACATCGGCACCGCGACGATGCGGTCCACCCCCCGGTTCAGCATCTCCCGGACGGCGACCTCGACGGACGGGTTCCCGACCATCATGCCGAACGCGACGGGCCGGTCGGGGAACCGCTCTTGCAGCAACGCCGTCTGCCGCTTCGTCCAGTGCATCAACGGGGAGCCGGTTTCGGGGTCCCAGATCCGGGCGTATTTCTTCGCCGAGGCGGGCGAGCGGAACGGCACGATGACGCCCTTCAGCAGCGCGTTCCACAGCCAGCCGGGGACACTCTTACGGGGGGCGCGCGGCGGGCCGGCGGTGAAGTACTCGCGTGTCCAGGGCTTGGTCTCGACCACGCGGGGGTCGGCCAGGAACTGCTTCAGGTACGGGCGAAGCCCCTTCGCGGTCGGCGCGTCGGGCGTACCCAGTTGGATGAGGAGTATGCCAGTCGGCATGGGCGGTCTCGGGGGGAAAAACGAACCACAGGAGCGGCGGGGACGGCGACACCGAGAGTAGTCATAGACAGGAACTGTCTCGGAACTCTCGCCGTCACCGTCCCCGTGCCCCCGTGGTCGAAATCGCCGCCGCGCCGCCTCACTTCTTCTTGCAGCCGGGGCCTTCCTTCGGGTCCATCTTCTCGGTGATGTGGGCGTCCCCGCCGGCGGCCTTGAGCGCGGCCGCGCGGTCGGCGTTCAACTGGATGTAGCTGGTGAACTGGCTGGGGGTGTCGGCCTCGGTGTAGATGGCCTCGACCGGGCACTCGGGCACGCACGCCTCGCAGTCGATGCAGTCCTGCGGGTCGATGTACAACATCATATCGTCTTGGTAAAAGCACTCCACCGGGCAGACGACGCAGCAGTCGGTGTACTTGCAGTCGTTGCAACTGGCGGTGACAACGTGAGCCATGGCGGACTTCTCCTCTCGGATTCGCTTGCGGTTGCATGGAAACGGACCTCGCCGGCGGTACCCCGACGGCGCGAGCCGTTGCCTTCTCGATTACATAACCGCAGTGGCGTGTCAAGCGCCACCGCGGTCGCCCGTCAGGCCGCCCGCATGACGACGGCCCCGTTCTGCCCGCCGAAGCCGAAGCTGGTGCTGACGCCGTACCGCACCCGCGCCTCCTGCGCGGTGTTGGGGACGTAGTCCAGGTCGCACTCCGGGTCCGGGTGTGTCAGGTTAATCGTCGGCGGGACCACCTGTTCCTTCAGGCTCATCGCCAGTGCCGCCGCCTCGATGGCCCCGGCCGCGCCGATGCTGTGCCCGATCATTGACTTGATGCTGGACATCTTCACCCGGTCGGCGTGCGCCCCGAACACCCGCTTCACGGCGGCCGTTTCCATCTGGTCGTTCAGCCGGGTGCTGGTGCCGTGGGCGTTGATGTAGCCGACCTCGGTGGCGTCGATGCGGGCCTCGGACAGGGCCGCGCGAATGGCCCGCGCGCCGCCCTTGCCCTCCGGGTCCGGCTTGGTCGCCGAGTAGGCGTCGAAGCTGCTGCCGAAGCCGAGTACCTCGGCGTACACGGTCGCGTTCCGCGCCTTCGCCCGCTCGTACTCCTCGAGCACCAGCACCGCCGCCCCCTCGCTCAGGACGAACCCGTCGCGGAGGCGGTCGAACGGGCGGGACAACTCCTCCGCCGGGCGGTCGCCCTTGGCCAGTGTGCCGAGCGCGGCGTAGGCGAGCAGCATGAGCGGGTCCATGCGGCTGTCCGCGCCGCCCGCCAGCATCACGTCGGCGTCCCCGTGCGCGATGCTGCGGAACGCCTCGCCGACCGCCTGGGTGCCGGCCACGCACGCCGTCACCACCGTGTTGTTCGGCCCCTGACAGCCGAACGCCATGCTGATGTGGGCGGCCAGCATGTTCGGCAGGTGTTTGAGCAGCCACAGCGGGAACAGCGGCGACTGGCGGCCGTCGCCGGGCAACCGGGTCGCGTCGAATTGGCCGTCCTGGCACGCCCGTGCCAGCATCGGGGCGAGTTCGCCGAGGTCCACCGGGACGACGCCGGTGCCCATCACCACGCCCACGCGGTCGGGCTCCTCGCGACGGATCTCAAGTCCGCTGTCGGTGATCGCGAGTGCGGCCGCGCCGATGCCGAACTTGGCGGCGCGGCCCATCAGCTTGATCTGCTTGCGGTGATCCGGCGGCAGGTACGGGGCCGGGTCGAAGTCGTGGACTTCGCCGGCCACGCGGACGGGGTGACGGGAAGCGTCGAACGTGCGGATCGGCCCGATGCCGCTGACGCCGTTCAAGCAGGCGGACCAGAACGGGCCGCGGCCGACCCCGTTGGGGGCCACGATTCCGATCCCGGTGACAACGACCCGTCTCATAGGAGTGCCGACCCCGTCCGAGGAACTCCGGTTCTCAAATCGCTCGCATGGCAACACCGGTAGTCTACGCAATATAGATGGCTTCGCAGGCAGAGCACGTGTTTCTCGCATTGTTCGCCCCCCGTCCTCCCGCCGCGATCCGCGTGACCGTCATCACCCGTCGGTGGCTCAAGCGCGACCGGGCGTGCAACTTGCGGGGAACTGACATTCGCGTGTCGAGACAAGTGGAGCATTTCCCACGCCGAACGCTTGACGCAGTCGTCCGTCGCGCCACAATCAGTGATGTGGTCGCGGAACCCCGCCGGCCGCTCGCGCGTCGAACGTTGTAACGTCCTGTCCCACATCGTCTCCACCTCCGGTGACATCCATGACCCGGATCGCATATCGCCTCGCGGTACTCGCCATCGGAACCTGCCTCACGTCCATCCGCGGGGCGGACGACCTGCCGCCGCAGACGCCGGCCGACCTCGTCCGCGGGCTGCGGGAGGCCGAACTGTCGGACCTCGCGCTCGAGTACCTGGACCAAGTCGGGGCGACCAGCCCGGACGAGCGACTGCTGCTGACGCTGGAGCGGGCCCGCCTGCGGGTGGATCTGGCCGACCAGGAAACGGACGACGTGAAGCGGGACGAGTTGCTGGCGGCGGCGAAGGTCGGGTTCGACGAGTTCCTGAAGAAGGCCCCGAACCACCCGCGGGCGGCGGCGGCGGCGGTGTCGGTGGCCCAACTGTACTCCCTCCAGGGGTACGCCCAGTTCGTGCGCGCGGTGCGGGGGCCGGATGAAAATCGGAAGGCGGAGGCAGCCAAGGCGCGAGCGCTGTACCAACAGGCGGCGGCGCGGTTCGCGACCGCCGCCGACCGCTTGGCCAAACAATTCGCCGCCAGCGAGGGGGCGGAGAAGAGGGCGCTCGAGAAGGAGGTGCTCCAGGCCGAACTGGACGCCGCCATCAACCAGTACAAGCTGGGCATCGCGTTCCTGGACGACACGCGGGAGCGGGGAGCGGCCATACAGGCGGCCTACCAGGGGCAATCGGCGGACAAGAAAGGCCGCGTCGCGCTGACCGGGTTCGACAAGCTCAGTAGCGGGGACGTCGCCCAACCGGTGACATGGGTCGCCAAGGCGTGGCTCGGCGAGTGTTACCTGCAAGTGGACGAGAAGAAGAAGGCCGAGGACACCTTCAAGGCCATCCAGACGGACCACGGCCGGCAGAACTCGGTCGCCTCGCGGGCCGGCTATCGGATGGCCCGCTTCTTCGAACTGCGGGCGAAGTTCAACGCCGCCCGCACCGCCGCCGAGAACCGGGCCGTCGCCGCCGACGCCGCCGGTTGGCTGGGCCAGTTCCGCTCGGCCCGCCCGACCCCGGAAACGTACTCGGTCATGTACTACCGCGGCCGCGCCCTGTTCGATCAGGCGCAGGCGATCCAGGCGAAAGGCATGGAGGACGCCGCGAAGGTGAAGCGGCCCTACACGATCCCGCCCGACCTCGTCCAGCAGTACCGGGTCGCCGAGGGCGAGTTGCGGAAGCTGTTGGCCACCGAGAACGAGTACGAGGAGCGGGCCATCGGCCTCCGCAACCGCGCCCTCCGCGCGATCATCGGCGACGACATCAAGCCGCCCGCCCAGTACGCCACGTTCTCCGAGTGCCACATGGCCGGGATGGTGCAGTACATGAAGATGACCGAGGTGGCGGCGGCCGAGCGGGGGCCGCTGGTGCCGAAGACGATGGCGCTCTTGGAACGGGCGCGGCAACTGCCGGCGCCGGCCGACGCCGCCCGCGAGGCGGACACGTCCACCCTCATGCTCATTTCCACGTACCGCATCGCCGGGCGGTCGTCGGAGGCGGCGGTCCTGGCCGACGCCGCCATGCGGGCCACCCGCACCGCCACCGGGGTGGCCAAGTTCGGCCGGCAGGCGCTGGTGTCGTACCTGGAGTCGGCGGCGCGGGTGCCCGCCACCGACCCGGCCGGCAAGCGGGTGGACACCGACCGCGCCCTCACGGTGGCCCGCTTCCTCGACACGGCCATCCCCGCCGACCCCGTCGCCGAAGAGGCCCGCATCATCCTCGCCGACCAGTTGAACCGCGACGGCAAACCGCTGGAGGCGTTCGAGGCGTTCAGCCGCGTCACCCCGAAGGCCCCGCGGTACGAACTCGCCCGCCTCCAGCAAGGCGGCCTCGCGTACACCCTCATCCGCCCGCTGCCGCCCGACAGCGCCGAGGCCAAGAGGCGGCCGAAACTTACCCCCCAGCAAAAGGCGGAGTTGTACGCCCGCGCCACCGCCGATCTGGCCGCCGTCCCCCTCCCGCCGGCCGATGTCGGCGCGGAGGACGCGAAGACGTACCTGCGGGTGCAACTGCAACTGGCCCAACTGCACATCGCCGCCGGCGGCGAGGCGTGCGCGACGGCCGAGAAGTTGCTCGTCACCGCCCGCGCCGCCATCCCCACGTTCACCGAACTGAAAGGCGACGACCGCGACACCCTCCTCCTGCTGGCCGAGATCGTCCGCATCGACGCCGTCTTCGAACAGGCCCGACTCCTGCTGAAGGCGGAGAAGTTCAAACAGGCCGCCGACCGGCTGGCGTCGCTGCTGGTCGAAGTGGCCAACGCCGGCCCCGCCGTGAAGGACGGGCAGTCGCCGGCGGTCAGCCAGTTGGCCACCCGCCTGGACGCCCACCGCATCAGCTACGCGGTGGTGCCCGCCCTGAACGCCCGCGTCCGGGAGGGGGACATCGCCAAGGCCGGGGAACTGCTCGACCTGCTGAAGAAACTCGGCGGCGACGCCCGCCGGGGCATCGCCGCCGTATACGAAGTGGTGGACATGACCAAGCCGCAGATCGACGCCCTGCGGAAGGCGCAGAAGGAGGAGGAGGCCGCCAAGCTGACCGACGCGGTCGGCCAACTGGTGGGCAAGTTGGCCCAGGAACCGAACCTGACCGCCGGCGACAACCTGAACCTCGGCCGCGCCTACGTCCAGTTGGGCGACTACCCGAAGGCCCTGGATCTCTTGGCCCGCGTGCCGAAGCCGCCCGCCGCGGACCTGACGTTGTGGGCGGAGGGGAAGCCGAAGCAGGCGGAGGGGGAAACCGACGACGTGTTCAACAAGCGGGCCGAGGCGTGGCAGACGACCTCGTTCGAGGTGAACCGCTTCCGACTCGCCGCCCTGGACCGCATCCGCGCCCTGCGGCTGAGCGGCGACCTGAAAGGGTGCGAGACACTAATCGACGAGGTGATGGGGCCGGAGCAGCCGAAGCCGAACGCGCCGGCCGGGAAGGTGGTGCGGAACGGGCCGTTCGGTCGCCAGCCGGAGTTCCGCCGCGAGGTGTTCCACCTGACGGAAGCCCAGGCGGCGGCCACCGAGGCGAGCAAGGCCACCCCGCTGTGGGCGCAGGCGATCCGCGCGTGGACCGAGATGAACAGCGAGTACCGCAACATTTTGGTTCAGCCGGTGCCGAAGGGCCAGCAGGCGGCCGCCGCGCAGCGGCAGCAGAAGGACTACTTCCGCCCGTTCTACTTCGACACCTTCTACGAGAAGAGCCGCTGCCAGTTGGCCGCCTTCCGGCACGTGAACGCGGACAACCCGGCCGGGCTGGCGTCGGGGCTGGCCAACGTCGCCCGCAACATGACGGCGATGGAGTCGGCGAACGGCGGCGACTTCTCCTACGCCGCCCACGTCAAGTTGGCCGAGTTGTTGGACGACAACCCGGACCTGAAGCAGGTGTACACCGATGCCGGCGGGAAAATGTTCCTGACCAAGCCCGACGACCAGTGACCCACTCACTCCCCCTCCCGGAGCCGACCCGATGACCCGCTTACGGGCTTTCCTGCTGGCCGCGCTGTGCGCCGCCACCGCCGCCGTGGCCGTCCGCACCGCCCCCGCCCAGGGCACCGGCGACACCGACCGGATGTATTACCGCAACCCGGCGAAGGACGGGAAGGAGGAAATGCTGGTCGGCGAGTTGAAGGAGTCGGCCGCCGGCGTGCAGGTGTACGGCGCGGACAAGAAACTCCGCCAGACCGTCTCCCCGGCGGACGTCCTCCGCATCGAGTACACCACCCTGAAGAACGTGGACCGCGACGCCTACGCCCAGGCCACGCGGCTGGACGCCGGGCCGGACCCGGCCAAGGCCGCCGCCGCGTTCGCCGACCTGATCCTGAAGGCCGGCCCGACCGCCGAGGCGCGGACCACGCGGGCGCTAACTTTCCGCCAACTCATGCTGTCCGTCCGGGCCAACGACGCCGAGGCTGATGACGCCAAGTTCGACGCCGCCGCGACCAAGTTGGCCGACGAGTTGGCCAAGTTCTCCCGCACCTATGCGACCGGGTGGGAGTGCTGGCCGACCGCCACCACCGCCTGCCGCCTGTTGGGCGAACTCGACAAGCCGGCCGACGCCGCGCTGCTGGCGAAGGAACTCGGCGACAACCCCAACCTGACACCCGCCCTGCGGACGGACGCCCGCCTGATGGAGGTCGGGTACCAGTTCATGGCCGGCGGCCGCGGGGCCGCGCCCGCCCTCGCCGAGGCCCAGAAGGGGGCGGCGACGATGACCGAGCGGCAGAAGGAGACGGCGGCCGTCTTCGCCGCCGTCCTCGCCCTGCCGGAGCCGGAGCCGCGCGACCCGAACTTGCTCCCCGACGAGGCCGCCGCCAAGGCCGCCGCCCACGCCAAGAAGGTCCGCGATGCGGTGGCCAAGGTGGAAGCGCTCATCGCCAAGGCGAAAAGCACGGCCACCCGCGCCGCCGGGTACAACGCCATCGGCGAGGCGTACCTGCGGCACGCCCTCACCCGCGACGCCATGTGGGCGTTCCTGTGGGTGGACGTGGTGTACAACCAGGAGAAGGGCGAGCAGATCAAGGCCGTCAACCGGCTCATCCAGATCTACAAGGCGACCGGCGAGGAGGAGCGGGAGACGGTGTTCCGCGACCGCCTGCTGAAGGCCCGCTGACGATGCCGGAAAGTTCTCTTGTCGGCCGCCGGCCGCCGTCTATCATGGCGTTTCCGTCGGGGCGGTAGCTCAGTTGGTAGAGCGCTGCAATCGCACTGCAGAGGTCGAGAGTTCGATTCTCTTCCGCTCCACTC
>JBBRUO010000198.1:0-9664 GCA_038247725.1 Gemmatales bacterium | reverse complement strand
CCCGGAAACGGACTCGGCATGATCGGCCCTCCGGTTCGTGTCCATCAAGATACCAGCGGCCGCCCGTTCCGACCCTGAAAGGACTTCCCGCATTCCCCCTGGAATGAAACCGAAAGGACGCCCCCTCCCGGTGTCGTCATCGGTCGGCGGAGGTGAGAAGGCGTTCGAGTTCGAGCCGTTCGAGGCGGGCGGTTCGGCCGTCCGAGCGGATGGACAGGACCGACGCGCGGCCGGGCGCGAGAATCCCGCCGAGGTGCTGGTGCTCGAACCAGACGTCCCACCGGTCGCCGATGTGCTGGAGTTCGACGGACAGGTAGGGCACCCGTTCGGCCCGCTGGTCGGCGGTGGGGAACGGGACGGCGGCGGTGAGCGGCGTGAACCGGCCGCTCGCGTCCACCGTGCCGACCGCCACCCCCTCGACGCGACTCACCCGCAGGCCGACCACCGCCGGGGAGTCCGGTACCCCGGCGAACACGACGTCCACCGTTTCAGCCTGATGCGGGTCGAGCCCGACCGACAACCGCTCCCCGCCGCCGCTGCGGTACGGCCAGCCGACCTCCCCGGAGAAGGCGAACACCGGTTCGCCCTCGGCGGCGAGTTCGAAGCCGGCGCTGCCCTTCACGTTCCAGGAGAGGAAGTTCCGCCGAGCGGACAACACCTCGATGGGACCAACCGCGCGGGCGGCGGGGGCCGGTCCGGAAGCCAGGCGGGGGCCGGCTAGTGCGTACACACCGTACAATCCGCCGGCGACGGCCGCGGCGGCTACGATCAGGCCGCCGGCGGCGAGGGCCACCCGGCGGCGACTCCACCGGCCGGCCGGCCGCCGCACCGCCGGGGGAGTCGCCGCCGGGTGGCCGGGCAGTTCGTCGATGCGGCGGAGGAGGGTGTCGTAGTCGGGCGGCCGGCGATCCGGGTCCGGGGCCATCAGGTCGGCGACCAGGCGGGCGGACGGGGCGGTGGCAGGGGCCGGCAGGTGGGGGGCCGGGGAGTCCTTCTTCGCCTTCAATTCCGCGAAGCCGGTCGCCTGGAACGGGAGCGTGCCGGTCAGCGCGTGGTACGCGGTCACCCCCAGCGCGTACAGGTCCGCGCGGGAGTCCACGGCGGCGGCCGCCGCCAACTGCTCCGGGGCCATGTACGCCGGCGACCCGATCACCTGCCCCGTCCGCGTCAGCCGCGGCTCGTCCGCCGTCGCCTCGTCCCGCGCGACGGTCGCCAGACCGAAGTCCGTCACCTTTACCATCGGCAGGTCGTCCGGCCACCCGCACCCGGCCGGCGGGGCCACCAGGAACAGGTTCGCCGGCTTGATGTCGCGGTGGGTGATGCCCAGCCGGGCAGCGTGGCTCAGGGCGACGGCCGTCTGACGAATCACCGCCCAGGTGGTCCGCTCGTCCAGCCGCCCGACCCGCTCGATCCGCTGCTGGAGGTCTTCGCCGTCGAGCAGTTCCATCGCCAGGTACACCTGCCCGTCCCGGTGCCCGTAATCGTAAATGTGGACGATGTGCGGGTGCTGAAGTTTGCCGAGGGCGACGGCCTCCTGCTCGAACCGGGCGAGGGCGGTGGCGTCCGCCCCGAACCGCACCGCCACCGTCTTCAGCGCGACCGTTCGCCGCAGCGCCACCTGGGTCGCCCGGTACACCACCCCGCACCCGCCCTCGCCGAGAACCGAGAGGACCTCGTACCCCGGAACGTGGAACCCGGCGGATCGCACCAGCGGCACCTCGACCGTCTGCGTCTGGTCGATGCTCGCCTCGAACCGCAGGCCCGGCACCTGATCGGCCCGCCGCCAACGTTGGCGATCCGGGCTGACCCGATCGGACGACAGCAGGGAGCTATCGCGGGCGAGTTCGGACAGTTGGCCGACGGTCAGCGGCCCCTGCGGCCGCCCCGCCCGGTCGATGAACCACTCGTCGGCCATGACGACGCCCTCGGGGTCCGGTGCGGCGGGGTCACTTCGGCAGCCGGTCTAGCACGGCGAGCATGGCCTTCACGGACGGCCGGTCCGACGGACTCTTGCCGACGTAGGCGTAGGTCACCTCACCCTCCCGGTCGAACACGAACGTGGACGGCTTGGCCAGGTCGCCGCGGATGCCCAGGCGATCGCACGCCGAGCAGTCCTTGTCCAGGCAGACCGGGTACGGGATGCCGCCGGCGGCATCCGGTCGGGCCTGCACTTGCCGGCCGAATTCGGCCGCCCGGTCGCTCGGCCCCGGATAGACCAGTAGCACCTCCGCGCCGCGAGAGCGGAACTGCTCGTAGTTGGCCGTCAGGCTGCCCACCTGCGCCAGGCAAAACGGGCAGAACACGCCGCCGGGGGACTCCGGCATCCCCCGCACGACGACCAGCACCAGCGGCCGCCCGCGGTACGATTTCAGATCGACCGGGTTACCGTCCGCGTCCACGAATGAGGCGGTGAACTCGGCGGCCGTCGTCGGGCGGTTGGCGGGGGCGTCGTCGCGGAAGGTCACTCCGGCCGGCGGCGACGAACACCCGGCGAGGATCAGCCCACACGACAACAGGGTCCATTTCAACACATGCACGACAATACCCCTGTGTGAAATCGATAACAAAAGGCGCAGCTGAGCCGTCGGCGTCGAGACGCCTCGCGACGGTACAACATACAACGTAGTTGGGCGGTCGGCGGAATTGCGCGACTGCGGTCGGGCGGGTCGTCGGGTGTCGTGGGCGGGGTCGATATCGGCCCGCGCGGCGCGAACCGCTCGACTCCTGTCGCCGGCCCATCCCTACGATATTCGCAACTGTTCCGACCTCCACACGAGACCGCACCCTCATGACGACCCCCCTCACGGTGGTGATCTTCGGCGCGTCCGGCGACCTGACCGGCCGCAAGCTGATCCCGGCGCTGTTCAACCTGGCCCGCAAGGGGCGGCTGCCGGCCGAGTGCCGGATCCTCGGCGTCGCCCGTTCGAAACTGAACGACGACACCTTCCGCGGCGAACTCGCGCCCAAGGCGCAGGCCACGTTCACCTCGTCTGGCGAGAACTGGAACCCGGCCGAGTGGGACGAGTTCGCCAAGCGGCTGCACTACGTCTCGGCGGACGTGACCAAGCCCGGCGGGGTGGCCCCGCTGCAAACGTGGTTCGACGCCAACGAGGGGCCGGACGGCGGGCGACGGGTGTACTACCTGAGCATCTCGCCGGAGTTGTACCCAGCCGTAGCCACCGCGTTGGGCGAAGCCGGGATGAACAAGGAAGTCGGCGGGTTCCGCCGGCTGATCGTCGAGAAGCCGTTCGGGCACGACGGCCCCACCGCGCACGCCCTGAACGAGTCCCTGCACGCCCAGTTCCGCGAGAACCAGCTCTACCGCATCGATCATTACCTCGGCAAGGAGACGGTGCAGAACATCCTCGTCTTCCGCTTCGCCAACACGCTGTTCGAGC
This sequence comes from Gemmatales bacterium, assembly GCA_038247725.1. Classification (GTDB taxonomy): domain Bacteria; phylum Planctomycetota; class Planctomycetia; order Gemmatales; family Gemmataceae; genus JALHQU01. The sequence continues at coordinate 6,266 of JBBRUO010000198.1, read as the reverse complement.
CGCTGTGGAATTCGCAATACATCGACCACGTGCAAATCACGACGGCGGAGACGGTGACGGTCGGCAAGCGCGGTGCGTACTACGACGGCTCCGGCGTGCTGCGGGACATGTTCCAGAGCCACTTGTTGCAAGTCCTCAGCCTCGTGGCGATGGAAAGCCCGGCCAAGTACACGGCCGACTCGCTGCGGAACGAGAAGCTGAAGGTGCTGGACGCCGTCGCCATCCCCACTTTCGACGACGCCTGCCGAACCGTGTCCGTCGGCCAATACACCGGCTACCGGGGCGAACCGGGGGTGCCGGCGGACACCAAGACGCCGACGTTCGCGGCCGTGCGATTGGCCATCAACAACGACCGCTGGAAGAACGTCCCGTTCTACGTCCGCAGCGGGAAGGGGTTGAAGTCGCGATACAGCGAGGTGTTCATCCAGTTCCGCTGCCGGTCGCACATCCCGTTCACGCTGCCGCCGGGCGAGATGCTCCAGTGCAACCAGATGACGCTAGAGTTGCAACCGAACGAGGGCATCCGGCTGAACTTCCAAACCAAAGTGCCGGAGACGGACGGCGTGCGGTTGCAGCCGCGTGACCTGGCGTTCAACTACAAGGAAGCTTACGCCACCAAAGCGTTGCCCGAAGCCTACGAGCGGCTGATTCTGGATTGCATCCAGGGGGATGCCAGCCTGTTCATGCGGAGCGACGAAATCGAACGCGCATGGGAGATCATGGACCCGCTCATCGCCGCGACCGAGCGGCCGGACGCCCCGCAACCGACCGAGTACGCCCTCGGCAGCCAGGGGCCGACCTGCGCCGACGAGCTAATCACCGCTGATGGCCGGGCATGGAACCCGGTGAAGTGAACGGTTTTGTTAGCCCGCCGCGCCCGCAAGGGGCGCACCGCCGCAGTGGTTGGCCCCTTGCTGGCGCGGCGGGCTAACAAGAAACCAACCACCCTCGTCGCCGGGAGCGTGCGACCGGCGCGACCCGCGAGTGACGTCATGACCGAAGCCGAATGGTTGATGGCGACAGACCCACAAGCGATGCTGGAACGTGTCCGCGCTATCGCCAGCGAGCGAAAGCTCCGGCTGTTCTCGTGCGGCCACCAGCGTTTGATCTGGGACGTTCAGGCGAACGCGCAGTGCCGGAAAGTTGTAGAGATTGCGGAGTTGTACGCCGATGGTGTAGCGAAACGGCAAGCTCTGAGCGGTGCGCGACGAACGGCCGAGAACACTTGGCCGTCACCGCGAGCGAGCACAAATCGCCGCATACGACTCCGCGTGGGAAGCTGCTGTCCGAACGGCGACACCTTTCGCGCCACACCTTCCGTGGCAAGAGGTTGAAGCTTTGCAGTTTCACCCAGAACTTCTCCGCGAGATCTTCGGCAACCCGTTCCGGCCGGTCGTGGCCGATCCGCGTTGGCTCACCGAAACCGCCGTCGGGATCGCGCGGGGCATCTACGACGACCGCGCCTTCGAGCGACTGCCGATCCTCGCCGACGCGCTGCAAGACGCCGGCTGTGAGAATGCCGACCTCCTGACCCACGGCCGCGAACCGGGCACCCACGTCCGCGGCTGCTGGGTGGTGGACTCGGTGCTGGGGAAGTCCTAACCCGACTTCCAAACTCAGCGCCCGACAGGAGCAGCCGATGGCCAAGGTGAAGGCGACCTTCTTCCTGCCGTTGCGGGATAACGACGGCCGCGACTTGCGGCCCGAGATCAGGGGCGCGGAAGTGGAACTGTACTCGGCTTTCGTCGGTTTCACGAGGATGGGCGTCGTCACGGGAGCGTATGTGATGACGGACGGAACGCGGTCGGACGACGAACTGATGTCCTACTTCCTCATGCTCGACGAGGAGCGGATACCGGAGTTGAGAGAGGTCCTGACCCGTTTCAAAGGGAAGACGACCCAAGAAGCGATCTACTTCGAGTTGCAGTACAATACGGTGATCGACTTCATCTGAGGAGGTGTCCCATGAACGAACGGGAACAACTGGAATCCGAAATCCGGAAGCTGCTCGCGACGGAAATTCACCCCATCCGGCTCTCGAACAAGCTCTTCAGCCCGCCGGAGGGGCTGTTCTGTCGCATCGGTCAGCCGCTGACGCAAGAGGGAAGGCGAGAGGTCGCGAGTGGTGACCTTTTCAAAACCGCGCAGGACCGCGTTCACGAACTGATGTGGGCGGAGTCCGACCTGCGCCGCTCGCCCGCGACCCCGTCGGATAGCCGCCCGACCGAACGCGCCGAACCCCTGGCATCCGTCGTCACCTGACCCTTCGAGTCCTCTCCCTCCATCGACTTTTGGAGCCTTCCCGCCATGCCCGCGCTCTCCCTCCGCCCCGGCCCCGCGTCCCTCGACTTTCTCTCGCTCGGCGCGCTGGTCCACCGCCTCGACCCCGGCATCCTGCCGTTCCGCCGCGCCCGCTCGCTGGACGTCCACGTGTCCGGCGGCGAGTACAACGTGGCCGCCAACCTGTCCGACTGCTTCGGCCAGAACACCGGCATCTGCACGGCGATGGTGAATTACCCCATCGGCGAACTGATCCAGGCGAGCGTGCGGTCGATGGGGGTGACGCCCTTCTACAAGTTCTTCGAGCACGACGGCGTCCGCGGGCCGAACATGGCCACCGTGTACAGCGACCGCGGGGCCGGCGTCCGCCCGCCGGTCGTGTTCTACAACCGCTCGAACGAGGCCGGGGCGATGCTCAAACCCGGCGACTTCGACTGGGCTAAGATCTTCGCCGGCGGGGTGAAGTGGTTCCACTCCGGCGGCATCTTCGCGGCCCTCTCCGACACCACCTCCGAACTCATCATCGAGGCCATGAAAGCGGCGAAGGCGGCCGGCGCGGTCACCAGCTTCGACTTGAACTATCGGGCCAAACTGTGGAAGGTGGCCGGCGGCAGCCGCAACCCGGCCGAGGTGTTCGGCCACATCGTCCGGCACGTGGACGTGCTGATCGGCAACGAGGAAGACCTGCAACTCGCCCTCGACATCCAGGGGCAGAAGGCGGAAACGGGACTCGACTCGACGAAGTTCTTCGAGACCATCGGGCTGGCGGTGAAGAAGTTCCCGAACATCCAGGCGGTGGCGACGACGCTGCGGGAGGTCCACACCACCAACCGGCACGAGTGGTCGGCGGTGCTGTGGCTGGACGGCAAACAGTACACCGCGCCGAAATGTCAACTGGATGTCGTGGACCGCATCGGCGGTGGCGACGGGTTCGCCTCCGGGCTGATTTACGGGCTGCTCAACGGCCGGCCGCCGCAGGAGGCGCTGAACCTCGGCTGGGCGCACGGCGCGCTGCTCACCACCTTCCCCGGCGACGTGACGATGGCGAAGTTGGCCGAGGTGGAGGCGTTCGCCGCCGGCGGCAGCGCGCGGGTGCAGCGGTGACGAACACGGCTGCAGGCGTGAGCGAGGCGCGGAAGTGTTGAGTTCGCTCCCGGCACTGTATATTATCTGTGAACATCTTTCCACGTGGAAAGATTTAACCCTCCTCATCTCAGGACACCAACTATGCGAACTCTCCTCGCAGTACTGGCCCTGTCTTCCTCGGCACTGGCCGCCGAAAACCCGTTCGAGAAGCACGGCCGCATCCGCGTGGCCAAGTCCGGCACTTACCTGGAACACGCCGATGGGACGCCGTTCTTCTTCCTCGCCGACACCTGCTGGACCGGCCCGGCCCTCAGTAGCGAAAAGGACTGGCAGACGTACCTGGCCGACCGCGTGAAAAAGGGGTTCACCGCCATCCAGTTCAACATGGTGTCGCCGTGGCGGACGGCCCCGACCGACGCCGAGGGCAACATCAGCTACGTCCTCACCGACGGCAAGTTGACCCTGAACGAGAAGTTCTATACGCGCCTCGACGCGCGGTTCAAGGCGATCAATGACGCCGGGTTGCTGGCGGTGCCCGTGCTGTGCTGGGCGTTGAAGAAGACCGACGCCGGTAACATCTTGACCGAAGCGCAACTCACGACGTTATGCAAACTGGAAGTCGCGCGGTACAAGGACGCGAATGTGATGTGGATCCTGGCCGGCGACAACCCGTACCGCGGGGTGGACGCGGACAAGTGGAAACGCATCGGCCGGGCGGTGTTCGGCGACAAGCCGGACGCCCCGGTGACGACCCACCCGACCGGCGAGAACTTCCCCTGGAAGGACTGGGAAGACGAGAAGTGGCTGACGGTGCTGGGCTATCAGAGCGGGCACGGCGACAGCGAGAAGACCTTGAAATGGCTGCACTCCGGCCCGCCGGCCGAGTACGGCCAGCGGAAGGAGTTCACCCGACCGGTCATCAACCTGGAACCGCCCTACGAGGGCCACAACGGTTACACCAGCAAGAAGCCGCATACGGATTACTCGGTTCGGCGGGCCATCTATTGGAGCCTGCTGGTCCACCCCCCGGCCGGCTTCACCTACGGTGGGCACGGCGTCTGGAGCTGGCACGCCAAGCCCGGCGAGGAACCGACCGACCACAAGGGCAGCGGCGTGGCGAAGCCGTGGAACGAGGCCATCGACCTGACGGGGGCGAAGCAGTTAAAGCACGTGAGGACGCTGTTCGAGTCGGTGAAGTGGACCGAGTTGCGGCCGTCGCCGGAGGTGCTGAGCGGGCAACCGGGGGCGAAAGACCCGGCCAAATTCGTCGCCGCCGCGACGACCACGGACGGTAAGACGGTGGTGATTTACACGCCCGTCGGCGGGGTGGTGCCGGTGAAGCCGTTCCCCACCGCCCGCGAGGCGAAGTACGAGTGGTTCAACCCTCGCACCGGGGAGCGGACGCCGGGCGACGACAAGTGTAAGACGCCCGACGCGAACGACTGGGTTCTGGTGATCCGCAAATGACACTGCCCCCAACCCCGCTGGTCGGCGTCATCATGGGGTCGCGGTCCGACTGGGACGTGATGCGGCACGCCGCGGACATGCTGTTGTCACTGGGCGTCCCGCACGAGTGCGAAGTCGTGTCCGCGCACCGCACGCCGGACAAGCTGTTCGAGTACGCGAGTTCGGCGGCGGCTCGCGGGCTGGAAGTCATTATCGCCGGGGCCGGGGGGGCGGCGCACCTGCCGGGCATGTGCGCGGCGAAGACGCACCTGCCGGTCCTGGGCGTACCGGTGGCGCACGAGGCGAGCCTGCTGCGCGGGCAGGACGCGCTGCTCAGCATCGTGCAGATGCCGGCCGGCGTCCCGGTCGGCACGCTGGCGATTGGCAAGGCCGGCGCGACCAACGCCGCGCTGTTGGCCGCCGCGATCCTGGCGAACAAGTACCCGGAGGTGCGGGAGAAACTGCTGGCCTTCCGCGCGAAGCAGACCGCCGACGTGCTTGAGAAGCCGAACCCGGCGGGGTAATATCTGGTAGTCGCGGTCGAACCCGGCCACAAACCGGGGAGGCCCGACAGCCAATCACCTGTCCGCCAATGCGAATGGCCGTCGGGCCTCGTTCCCCTGCGGGGAACTTCGACCACGACCGACAGCCGCGCTCGTACTCGCTGTCGTGAGCATTTTGCCATGCCCAACTATCGACGCTGGCGTGTGCCGGGCGGAACGTACTTTTTCACCGCCGTCACGCACCGGCGACGGCGATTCCTGACGGATTCTCTCGCCCGCGAATGTCTGCGACACGCCCTCCGCGCGGTTCGGGCGACGCATCCGTTGCGAATCGCCGCTTTCGTCCTCCTTCCCGATCACTTGCACACGGTCTGGACGCTTCCACCCGCCGACGCGGACTATTCCGAGCGTTGGGGGCGGATCAAGGAAGCGTTCACGCGGGCGTACCTCCGAGCCGGCGGTTCCGAAATCGACCGCGATCCGAGCCGCGTGCGGAAGCGCGAGCGCGGCGTGTGGCAGCACCGCTTCTGGGAACACGTGGTCCGGGATGACGACGACCTGTCTCGCTGCCTCAGTTACATCCACTACAATCCGGTCAAGCATGGGCTTGCCCGCCGGGTCGCGGATTACCCCTGGTCGTCGTTTCACCGGTTCGTGACGATGGGAGAGTACCCGGAAGATTGGGGGAGTGGCCCACCGGACGAGTTCGACATCCCCGGTGCGGAGTGGGAGTAGGTCGCGATACCGGCGGTAGCCAGCTACCCGCGGTAGGTCGCGGTCGAAGTTCCCCGCAGGGGAACGAGGCCCGACAGCCAATCCCTGATCCGCCAATCCGGAAGGTTGTCGGGCCTACCCGCGGTAGGTCGCGGTCGAAGTTCCCCGCAGGGGAACGAGGCCCGACAGCCAATCCCCGATCCACCAATGCGGAATGTTGTCGGGCCTCGTTCCCCT
>JBBRUO010000197.1:0-9673 GCA_038247725.1 Gemmatales bacterium | reverse complement strand
CAGTCGGGATTGAGACAGCAGAAGCGGCTCAGGTCGGACTCATCCACGGGACTCCCTCCCCACGCGAAAAGCCAGTCGCTCACACCCAAAAGCTTACCGCGCCAGCAGTACCGCCTACAACTCAAAAGGGCCACCACCAAATAATCCAACCGAGCGGTATTCCGGAAATGAAGTGTAATTTTCGTTCGACCGGACGAACTCGGCAGTTAATAAGCCGGAAAACTTTTCGGCCAGTAGGTCGGAGAATTACATGTTCGGCCCGGAGGCAAGGCGCGGATGGCGACCGAAGCACGAGCCGGGGTCACCGTCCGTTGCATGGAACGGGCTGAAGTCGATCTCATCCGCGAGTGGGCAACCGCCGAGGGTTGGAACCCCGGCCTCCACGACGGTGGGTGCTTCTTCGACACCGATTCCCCCGGTTTTCACCTCGGGGAACTCAACGGCGGACCGATCGCCTGCATCTCGTGCGTGGCGTATGACGATTCTTTCGGCTTCTTGGGTCAGTACATCGTCCACCCTGGGTTTCGAGGCCAGGGGTACGGTCTCCAACTCTGGCAGGCTGGGATGACCCACCTCGGCGAACGGGACGTGGGGCTCGATGGGGTCGTTGCACAGCAGGAGAACTACCGCCGGTCGGGGTTCGAGTTCGCTCACAGCCACATCCGGTACCGTGGCGTCGGCAGCAAGGGACCGGCTTCCGGCGTCGTCGCCCTATCGGAAGTGCCGTTCGAGGCGCTGGCCGCCTACGACCGCGAGCGGTTTCCCGCCCCCCGCCCCGGCTTCCTGCGAAACTAGATCGCACTACCGGGTGCGACCGCGCTGGGCTATATGGGTGCCGGGAACCTGGTCGGGTACGGGGTCACGCGCCCCGCCGTCGAGCCGGGTCTTCTACGCCCACGCGAGGAGCGGCCAATTGCCCCGCGCGCTCGGGTACGTCCACCCGCGCCGCGGAACCCCGGCGGTGGGCGTCGCGGCGGTGTGGGCCGTGAGCGTGGCGCTGGTCGCGGTAGGGGTGCGAGACCCGAACTACTACTACGAGTTCTTCGGCCTTCAGCTGGTATTCGCTTGGATGGTATCCTGGCTCCTGACGCTGATCGCCGCCGTCGTTTATCGGTCTCGCCATGCGGCGGAAGTGCGCTCGCTGCCGTGGCGGCAACCGCTGTGCCCGCTGTTCCCAGTCGCCGGGTTGCTCGGGATCACCGTCGTCACCTACTACACCGTCGAGAGCGCCCCGACGACGGTCTGGGTCGGTGCGGCCTGGATCACCGCGGCGGGGTCATATTACGGGTTGGTTGCCCGGCGTAAGGTCAAGCCGGCCGAACAACCGGCCCCCAACAAGACGGCCGCCCCAGGAACTTCGCCTCCGGGCGACTCCGAATCACCGTGACTGATTGCGTTTTTTCGCGCGTCAAACTTCGCTCGGCGCGCACCATCAACGCAAGCCGTCATCGAGTTTGATGCGGCGGTCTTGGTCAACACGTCAAAGATCAATTTCATCGAAGGTGTTTACGCTGCGGCAGGTGATGGTGCAGGTTCGGTCGGCGCATCCACTTTCTTCGTCACCTCGAAGCCCAACTCCTTCGCGCGGCGATGCAATTGCTTTTCCTGTCGATCGCGGACTTGTTCGGCATAGGCTTCCTCATCGCGTTTCATGTATTCCACTCCAAAGCGCATGATGTTGTAAATGACGCGCGCGAGTTTATGTGCGGTCGCGGTGATTGCCTTCGGCGCACCCAATCGCGCCCGTTGCCGACGCAGATACGCACCCAGATAACTCTTGCTGCGCATCAGGCCCCACGCCGCCAATCGCAGTGCCGTCGCCGCGCGATTCTTCCCTTTCCTCGTCTTGCTCGACTTCACCTTCCCGCCCGTCTTTTTGAACTGCGGACACAAGCCCAGCCACGACGCGAACTGCTTCACCGTCGGCCACTCCGACCGCCGCTTCATCACGCGCAGGTGCGCCGCGATCTCGTCATCCAGTTCGGCGATCACGTCCAGGTGCTTCTCCCACATCGTCAGGCTCGACCGCAACTCGCTCAGGTGCTCGGGCCGATACCGACCCTCCAACGCCGTCGCGATCTCCGGCTCGGCCCGCTTGCACCGGCGGTCGCGCAACTTCGCCAACGTCTGAGCGTCGCGTTCGCCGGCCAGGATCGCGCGAATGATCTTCAACCCGGTGACGCCGGTGCCATCGCCGATAACATTGGTCAGCTTAAGGTTCATCAACTCCAGGGACTTCTGCATCCGCTACACGTACTGACCCGACAGCCGCACCAAGTTGCCGCGCTGGCGGACGGAACTGCGGAGCGTCTGCGTGGCGTCGTCCGGCTGGAACACCGGCGGCAGCAGTTCGTGCCGATGCAGGCGTTGGATCCACTGGCAGTCGAGACGGTCGGTCTTGGGCCGACCCTGGATCTGCCGCGTGAACTTGGGCGAGGTGATGAGGACATTCCAACCCGCCTCCCGCAACGCCAGAAACAGCACGTGGCCATACGCGCCCGAGGCTTCGACCGCCACGGTGGTGACGCCGCGCGACGTGAGCCACGCCATCAGATCGCGTAGGCCGGGCGTGTGCGCGGGGAATTCCCGCGTGGTGTCGGAGCCGTCGGGCGTGTGCCCGACGCAGACCCAGTGCGTCCGGTCGCCGACGTCGATGCCCGCGGCGTGGGGATTCCGGATCGGCATCGACGCCAATTTCGCGGCCTCCTCCGCCTGCGTCCGCAATCGCGAGTCGAGAGAATCGGCACGATTCGCGACCATGAGGATCTCCGGTTCGGGAAAGGCGAAAACGGAAGTCGGCGGAGGAGTCGGCAAAGGTCCCAGCCGTCCCAACGGGATCAACGGCCTTGCCAGTGACAATGCGTTGTCACCAAACGAAAGGTCCGAAAACGCTCCTCGCCCCAGTCGCCCCAACGAGCCGGGAACGTAGTCCACTCGACCCACGTTCCCGGCTCGCAGGCTCGGCGATCCGCCGAAGAGGAGTGCCCCAGGATCTGGTGGCCCCAGGCGCTGGTGGCCCCAGACGCTGGTGGATGTGCGGTCCTGGAAGGAGTTCGTCGGGGAAGTTCCGGGCTACGACGACATCACCGCCAAGGGCTGCATTCCCGGTGCGGTGTGGGGCAAGGGCGGGAGCAACGCCGACAGCATGGAAGGCTATCGCAACCCGGACGGCACGTTGCGCGACCACCGCGACATCGAAGCGGCGTGGCGCGACGCCGGCATTACAAGTGAAAAGAGAGTCGGCTTCTACTGCGGCACCGGTTGGCGCGCGTGCGAGGCGTACTGGGCGGCGCGGTTAATGGGCTGGGATCACGCGGTCGTGTACGACGGCGGTTGGTACGAATGGTCGGCGGACCCGACCAACCCCACGGCGTCGGGCGACCCGGCCAACCCCACGGTACACGAGGAACCTATCCCCTGGTGGAAACGGCCGACGGTGATCGTGCCGGCCGCGGCCGGCGTGCTGTTGGCGGTGGGACTTATTTGGCGCGGTCGCCGTGCGCGACCGGTCGACTCCGGGAGGGTCGAGTCGTGATGCGGACTCCGGTGGTCGGGATGCTGCTCGCGGTGGCGGGGTGCGGGGGTTCCAGCTCCGCACCCGTGACGAACGCCGCATTTGCAAGCGAGGTGGAGGTACTGAAGGCTGGCTTAGAGGCGTGGAAGAACGGCGGCACCCCGGCGGCACTCGACACCGGTGCGAACCCGGTGCGGTTCACCGACATCGACTGGAAGACCGGGGCGAAGTGGCTCGAATACCGCATCGTGAAGTGCGGCGGCGAGGACGATGGGGAAACGGTCTGCACCGTGAGCCTGAAGTTGAACGTGCGCGGCAAGGCGGTCACTTACCGCGTAACCATGACGCCGAAGCGGACGGTGGCTCGAAGTCCGAAAGGGTGAGGACTCGGCATATCCTCTCGCAAAGCCACCTCGTGACGCCGCACGAGCGATCGCGCGGTACACGGACGAGCGTTACAGGTCGTCCCCTCACTCACTCGTTCGGGCTCGTGCCCGATCCGAAGTTCGCTTTCGGGGAGTCGGAGGCGACCCGCAGTTCGAGGCCGAGTCGGTCGGCCACCCGCTCCAGGTGGTACTTGAAGACGGATCGGTTTGAGGCGTTGCTTCCACCGCCGTCGCACAGGAGCAGCAGTCGCTTGGCGTCGGGGCCAGTTTGAGGGCTTCCGTCGCGGCGTAAATCCGCCGTGGCCGTTCGCCGAAATGAGAATAGGCGCGTCGCGTCGCCTGGGCGACGTGTTCCGGGAACGAGGGGGTCATTCTGCGTCCAGCCGGGATTGGGGAAAGCCTTGCAAAGACTCGCCAAACGACCCACCGAACCGCGCGCCGAAACGACCTAATGCGACAGTTAATAAACTCCGCATCCCAAGTCTGCGGGAGAGCCTGGATTCGATGCTAATCACCAGCGGGAGATCCGGTCGGAAAGCGCACGCGGCGGTCACACGAGGACGCCCTTTACGACGGTCCCGGCCACGTCCGTGAGGCGGTAGTCGCGGCCGGAGTACCGGTACGTCAGTTTCTCGTGGTCGAGGCCCATCAGGTGCAGGACGGTGGCGTGCAGGTCGTGGACGTGGACGCGGTTCTCGACGGCGCTCAGGCCGAACTCGTCGGTCGCCCCGTAGCTGGTCCCCGGCTTCACCCCCCCGCCGGCCATCCACACGGTGAAACCGTAGTGGTCGTGGTCCCGCCCCTTGGCCCCTTCGGAGGTCGGTGCCCGGCCGAACTCGCCGCCCCACAGCACCAGCGTTTCGTCAAGCAGCCCCGTCCGCTTGAGGTCGGTGAGGAGCGCCGCGATACCCTGGTCACACGCCTTCGCGAGGACCGCATGACCCTTCACGATGTCGTTGTGCCCGGTGTCCCAGGCGATGTCGTACCCGTCGATGGAGTGGGACAGTTGGACGACGCGGACCCCTTTCTCGACCAACCGGCGGGCCAGCAGACACCCCTTCGCGAACTCGCCGGGGCCGTACAGTTCCAGCGTTTCTTTCGTCTCTCCGGCCGTGTCGAACACCTCCGGCACGGCGGCCTGCATGCGGAACGCCAGTTCCATCGACTCGATGCCCGCTTCCAACTGCGCGTCTTTCTCCGAGCGATCCAGGTGCAGCCGGTTGAGCCGGGCCACGAGGTCGGCCTGCTGACGCTGGGCGTCCGGGGTCAGACCCGCGTTCTTCAGGTGGGCGACAACCGCGTCCGGCTTCATCTGGGCGATGTTCACGTAGGTGCCGGCGAACGCGCCGGGCAGGAACGAACTCCCCCAGTTGGCCAGGGTACCGCGCGGCTGTGCCCGTGGTGACAGCGCCACGAACCCCGGCAGGTTGCGGTTCTCCGACCCCAGCCCGTACACCAGCCAAGAACCCATACTGGGGCGGGTCGGTTGCAGGTGCCCGAGGTTCATCATCAGGATCGCGCCGGCGTGTTCCGGGATGTCGGTGTGCATCGAGTGAATGAAGCAGATGTCGTCCACGCACTCGGCGACCTGCGGGAAGATGTCGCTCACCCACTTCCCGGCCTTGCCGAACTGCTTGAACCCGAACGGCGACGGCATCAGCCCGCCCTTGGTGTTCCGCAGGGACTTGCGGTCCACGAGCGCCGGTCGCTGCCCGGCATTCTTCGCGAGGGCCGGCTTAAAGTCGAAGGTGTCCACCTGCGACGGCCCGCCGGGCATGAACAACTGGATGATCCGTTTGGCCTTCGGGGCGAAGTGCGGCGGCTTGGGGGCGAGCGGCGAGGCGGTGCCGTCGGCGGCGGACAGCAGACCGGCATCGGACAGCGCGGCGGTGAGGCCGAGCGTGCCGAAGCCCGCGCCCAGCGTGCGGAGGAACTGACGCCGCGACGTGGTGGCCAGGGCCGCGCGGACGGCCGACTCGTGGGCGTGGAACTTCATCGGTCGCCTCCCCTCAGCGGGTTTGCATGAACTCGTAGGAACTCAGGATCGCCTGGGCGTATCGCGGCCACATCTCCGCTTCCTCGCCGGCACCGAGAAACGACTTCGCCACCGTCCGCTCGTCGGCGGTCGGCGGGCGGCCGGAGAGCAGGGCGTAGGCGCGGTCGATGCGGCTGTCGGTGCCCTTCGCCTCGCGGGCCAGTCGGGCGGCAAACGCCTTCCCTCGGGCGGCCATGAACGGGCTGTTGAGCAGGAACAACGACTGTTGCGGGACCGTACTCGACGACCGCTCCGCCACCGTGGCCCGCACCGACGGGAAGTCGAACAGTCGGAGGAACTCGTCCGACGGCAACTTGTCCCCGTTGCGGCTGACCGCCGCATACAGGGTGCGGCGCGGGCTGGCGAGGATGTCACGCACGGGCGGCCCACCGACGGCGCGGTCCAGTTCCCCCGTGACCGCGAGCACGCTGTCCCGCCACGCCTCCACGTCCAACTTTCGCGGTGAGAACCGCCAGAGGAACCGGTTGTCGCCATCGATCTTGAAGTTCGCCGCGTCGAACTGACTTTCCTGCTGGTAGGTATCGGAGAGCATGATGAGCCGGTGCAGTTTCTTCTGCGACCACCCGTGGGCGACGAACTTGCCGGCCAGCCAGTCGAGCAGTTCCGGGTGGCTCGGCTTTTCCCCCAACAGCCCGAAGTTGCCTGGCGTGGCGACCAACGGCCGACCGAAATGGTGCTGCCAGACGCGGTTGACCATCACCCGAGCGGTGAGCGGGTTGGTCGGGCTGGTGATGGCTTCGGCCAGTTGCAGTCGGCCGCTGCCCTTCGTCCAGGCCGCGGCTTTCGGACCCGAGAGGGCTTTCAGGAACCCGCGTGGCACGACCGGACCCGGTTTCCGAATGTCGCCGCGAAGGGCGAGGTTCATATCGGCAGCGCCGCTGTCGCTGACGACGTGCATCCGCGCGGGTGCGGGTGGGGCATTGGCTTTGAGCTTGGCGATCTCCGCTTCCCGGTCCTTGCGGAGAGCGAGTTCGGCATCCTTGGGGAGTTTCTTGAGCGCGGCGGTCGCCTCGGCCAGGGCCTTTTTGTATTCCTCGGCGCGTTTCGCCTCTTCCGGTGAAGCGAGGGAACGGTCCGTCGTCCGGGTGTTGTTGAACACCGCCGCGAGGGCGTAGTAGTCGGCCTGCGGGATCGGGTCGAACATGTGGTCGTGACAGCGGGCGCAACTGACGGTCAGCGACAGCAGGCCGCGGGTGACGGTGTCCACGCGGTCGTCGAGCGTCTCGGCCTTCGCCTTGGCGACGCTGTCCGGGTCGCCGCCGTCGGACTGGTACGTCGGCCCGACCGCGAGGAACCCGGTGGCCACCGCGTGCTCCCGCCCGTCCCCCAACAGATCGCCGGCGATCTGCCACTTCACGAACTCGTCATAGGGCACGTCGTCGTTCAGCGCCTTCACTACCCAGTCACGGTAGCGCCAGGCCTCGGGGAGTGGGGCCGGGTCGAGGAAACTGCCGTGCCCGTCGCTGTACCGGGCCACGTCGAGCCAGTGCCGCCCCCACCGCTCGCCGTAGTGTGGGGAAGCAAGCAACGTATCGACCAACTTCGGATAGGCGTCGGGAGAATCGTCCGCGACGAACGCTTCGGCCTCTGCGGGCGTCGGCGGCAGGCCGAGCAAATCGAGCGACGCGCGGCGGATGAGGGTTCGGCGGTCGGCGGGCGGTGCGGGCTTCAAACCTGTCGTAGCCAACGCAGCGAGAACGAAACGGTCGATCGGGTGGCGGTCGGCGTCGGTCGAGGCCGGCGGGTCCATCTTCTTCACCGGCTGAAACGCCCAGTGCTTGAGCCGCTCAGGAGTCAGGACGCCGACTCCCGCATCCGCCACGGGCTTGACGGCCGTTTCCGGCCACGGGGCTTCCATTTCGACCCACTTCGTCAGCGCCGCGATCTCGTCGGCGGGGAGTTTCCCAGTCGGCGGCATCTCCAATCCGTCGTACTTGACTGCTTTGAGCAGCAGGCTCATCGCGGGTTTGCCCGGCACGAGCGCCGGGCCAGAGTCGCCGCCTTTCAGCATGGATTCTCGGCGGTCGAGCGTCAGCCCGCCCTTGGACTTCTTGGCCGCCTCACTGTGGCAGGAGTAGCATCGTGCGGACAGGACCGGGCGGACCTTGCTCTCGAAGAACGCCAGTTGCTCGGCCGTCGGCCCGTCGGCGCGGACCGACCCGGCGGCCACGAGCGACAGCGCGGCGGCCAGCCCCATGAATGCGATTCGAGTCGGTGTTGCGATTGGCATGGGTCGGGCTCAGTTCTTGAGTCGCTCACGAATCGTGATGGTCACTGCTCGATTCGGGGGAATGTCGTGGTCGTGGTCCACCCCAACCAGAGACACCGTCAGCGGCTGAGGGAAGGATCCGATTTCGGTTTCTCGACTTTGATCATTCGCCATTCCGGTTGAGTCGGCGCGGCTTCCAGGGCCTGGGTCGCCTCTTCCACAGAAACAATCTTCCACTTCTTCGCCCAGTTGGGGAAGTCTTTTTTCGACACTTCTCGTGGGACGCGACAGGCCCCGGCGACGGACTTCGCGTCTGGTTCTGGGATTTCCCGCCTCGGGGTGATCGTGTGCGGTTCGTTCCGTCGCCGTTGCCACCAGCGGTATGCACGCGCACTCCGGGATCGAACACCCGGTACACCCGCAACACGAATGACCGCAGCCGTCGCAGTCCCGACAGGGACTCGCACATCCGGCTCAACCGACGACAGGCCGGGTCGCTGCCGAAGGACACGGTGGTGTTCGGCACCCGCGTGACGGTACTGGACTTGGACCTGGACGAAGAAGAGACGTTCGAGCTGGTCGGCCCCGGCCAGGAGAACCCGGACAAGAACCGCATCCTCACCGGCAGCCCCATCGGCCAGGGTCTGCTCGGCAAGACGAAGGGCGAAGTGGCCGAAATCCCCGTCCCGCGCGGCACCGTCCGCTTCAAGGTGCTGAAGATCGCCCTCGCCGATTTGTAAGCCGCCGGGCGCGCGGAGTAGACACTTCTTCGGCCCTGTCTTCGCACCGGAGGTGCGGTTGCCGGTAGCCAGGGGTGATGGGCGAGCGGAGCTCGCCGAACCCCTGGAATCTCGAGGGAAAAACGACGAGTCCCGGAGGAGCGGCTGTCCGTCGTCCCTCCGGGACTCATTCCCGTTTCGCCACGGTTCCAGGGGTTCGGCTCGCTCCGCTCGCCATCACCCCTGGCTACCGGCAACCGCACCTCCGGTGCGAAAACCAAGAATAGACCAAGGAAAAACCCACCTTGGAAGCCCTGCCCTGAATGGGTCGCTCATGGGCGGGAGAGAGCCTTTCAGGCTCAAGACTTCCACCCACACGCGCCCAGGCCGGAGGTCTGGGCTGGAGGAGACAGCCCTTCGGGCTGAAGACGGCTCGCCGTGGGGGATCTCCTCAAACGCCCGACCGGTCGGGCCGTCACCGCGCTCGAAAAACCCAATTTTTTTCGCGAGGGGCTACGCCCCTCAACCCCGGCCATCTCCGCTCGGGTCCGTGGCACGGTGCGGGCACGGAGTTGCGGAAAACCCCAAAAATTTTCCGGCGCGGCCTCCGGCCGCAATTCAGAGAATATAGTAAAACAGAAAAGAGAACATAGTAACTTAGTCCAGGCAGAACACGACCCGAAAACCGCAGAAGTTGTAGCGGTGCGCAGGATCGTACCAGTCGCGGGAAGCGGCGCGGCAGAGCCTGGCGATGTCGAACCAGCTCCCGCCACGCAGCACTCGATACTT
>JBBRUO010000196.1:0-9675 GCA_038247725.1 Gemmatales bacterium | reverse complement strand
GGGGAACGTCGTTACCGTCTCCACGACGGCCCCGAAAGCCGGCGTTCGCACCGGCGAAATCACGATCACGACACGTACCAGCGGTGCGGCCCCGGTCACGCATACCGTCCAAGTCCTTGTCGCATCCGGGGGGGGCTGAGCATGACCCGCATCCTCACCGTCGCCTCGTTACTGCTGGTCGCAGTCGGCCCCGCCGCCGCGCAGCCGCCGCAACCCGGCCCGAACTCGGACGCCAAGGTCGCCGCCCTGCTCGCCGCCTGGGAGAAGACGCGGAACGAACTGCCGGTGTTAAAGTACACCTGGACGCAGAAGCAATACTGGCCCGCCGGGCAGGTGATGGGGCAGAAGTTGACTGAGCGGAGAAAGGAAAAAGACATCGAGTTGGTCGTACACTGGAAGACCGGTCGCTACCGTATGCTCACGGTCGCTCCCGATGACACAGGGAGGGGCGAGTTCACACGTGAGACGGTTACGTTCGACGGCAAGGAAATCCGACGGATCACCGAACTCCTCGACAAAGACAAGCGGTCAACGGGGGGCCTCCCGCGAGACGGTGGGTTGGTGGACGGCGACCTGCCGTCACTCGGCGCGTCCGAAGCCACTCACCTGTTGCAATACATATCGGTGGGACTGCTGCCGATCGGCCTTCGGAACCGGTTCACCGAGGAGTTGTTCCCTCCCTCGATCCGGGACTACATATACTTCGAGCGAACCGAGTCCGTCAATAGCCGGGCCGGCAATGTGTTCTTGAGTTACCCATCAGGCGCGAAGGGGAGTGAGTCGCGCTACGAGATCGTCACCGACCCGGCACGCGACTCCTGGCCGGTGCGGTTTCGCCTTTTGACCGGCAACTCGGTGGCCCAGAGTTACGGGTTCTCGCACATGCGTGTCGGTGACCACTGGCTCCCGTCAGCGTGGTCGTTCGAGGCTTACTCTGGGACTCGACTGCTCACCTCCATGAAAGCCGACCCAATTCGGCTAGACCTGCTCGGTGTCCCATCGGACTCCACGTTCACGCTTGAGTTCCCCGACGGGTTAATCATCGAAAGGCGAACCGTCCCGAGAACGAACGGGGCGCGGCCAAGCTTGGAGCAAACGAACCCTCGTCCGGCGGTTTCATCGGCCGGCGAGGTGGTGGATGTCGGGGCCACGTCCGGCCGCAGTCGGCTCGGCTTCTTGATCGGGACTGGTGTGGCCGTTCTGCTGCTCGGCGCGATGGCCATACTTTTCTTCCGCCGAAAACGCTTCAACTGGGAGAAGTTATGAACAAGTGTTCCCGCGCTATGACCTTCGCGGTCTTGGCCGCCCTGCTGTTGGTCGCTCAGCAAAGTGTCTCCGTTCCCCCGCCGTGCCTAGAGTGTAAGTGCAAGGAATACCACGTCTGGCGCACGGGCGCGATATCGGACCTCTACAGCCTGGGAAAGGTGGCCGACAACACTTTCTCCATCGTGCCACACGCGGTGACGAACGTCGGCATCGCTGGTCCGATCGGTAAACAGTACGCATCGCTCTGCGACATCGGCCCTCGCGTGAAGCAGACGGAGCGGTATGATGCCTACTCGTGGCCGGCGAACGTCGTGGCGGCAAGTTGCAACATCGCGGCTGTAAATCCAGAAGACATTTTGGAAAACGAAAACCCACCCCCCGGAAGCATTCCGGTGAATCTCGGTCTCGAACCAAAAACTCTCCACATCAAGTGTACTCAGGTTGTTCAAGGCCCCCCCCCACCACCGGACCCGGATCCCGTTCCGTCTGACGGTTGAGAATTCGTCGCGCCACCCCGGAGTCTTCACCCATATGCGTCGTCACGCCTACACCCTGATTGAGACGCTGGTCGTCATCGCCATCCTCGCGCTCCTCGTCGGCCTGACGGCCGGCGGGGTGCAGCGGGTGCGGGCGGCGGCGGCGCGGGCGCAGTGCCTGAACAACCTCCGCCAACTCGGCCTCGCGGCGCAGCAGCACGTCGCCGCCACCGGCTCCTTCCCGCCCGGCGTCACCGACGGCGGCGGCAAGGACCCGCTCCGCGACCTGGGCTGGATGCCACGCCTACTGCCTTACGCCGAGCAAGACGAGCTGTGGCGGCTCACCCTCGCCGCCTTCGCGAAGTCGCCATTTCGTAACGGCTACGCCAAACACCCCTGCGATCGCATCCTCAAGTTGGCCACCTGCCCGGCCGACCCCCGCGCCGGCGACTTCCACGCCGACCCGGCCAAGTACGGCGGCGCGGCCGTCGCCCTGTCGTCGTATTTGGGGGTGAACGGCACCAGCGCCAATCGCGGCAACGGCGTCATGCGCGACGACTCCTGGACCAAGCCGGCCGACATCACCGACGGCCTGAGCAACACCCTCTTGCTGGGCGAACGGCCGCCGAGTCCGGATCGCTTCTGGGGCTGGTGGTACGCCTCGTGGGGGAGCGACGGCCGGGGCACGCTCGACCTGCTGTTGGGCGCGAAGGAACTGAACTGGGGCGGCGTCTACGGCGGCAGTTGCGACACCGGGTTTGTCCCGTTCGGCCCCGGCAAGATCGACGACCCGTGCGCCACCTTCCACTTCTGGTCGATGCATTCGGGCGGGGCGCACTTCGCCCTGTGCGACGGGTCGGTGCGGTTCATTCGCTACTCCGCCGCCGACATCTTGCCGGCGTTGGCCACCCGCGCGGGTGGCGAAGTGGCGAGCGTTCCCGATTGAGCCGACGACGCACGGTGGCGTTTCCCATCCTCCTCCGGCCGGTTGTCGGGTAGAATTCGGTATCCCCGACTCACCCCCGCCGAGGCCGCCCACCGTGGGACAGAAAATCGAGAAGGACTTGTCGCGGTTCCGCAAGATCGTCCGCGGCAAGGTGAAGTCCAACCTGTCGAAGTACATCAGCCGCGGCGAGATGATCGGCAAGAAGGGGAACGACCTGGTGTCGATCCCCATGCCGAGCATCAACCTGCCGCAGTTCCGCTTCGGCACCAAGGGGTCCGGCGGGGTCGGCGTCGGGCCGGGGCAACCCGGTCAGCCGCTGACGCAGCCGCAGGACGACGGCGACGGCACCGGTCAGGCCGGCGACTCCCCCGGCGGGCACATCCTGGAAGTCGAACTGACGATGGAGGAGTTGGCCGACATCCTCGGCGAGGAGTTGGCCCTGCCCCGCATCGAGCCGAAGGGGAAGAAGAACATCGTCAGCGTGAAGGACAAGTACACCAGCATCCGCACGGTCGGGCCGGAGAGCCTGCGGCACTTCAAGCGGACGTATAAGGAGGCGCTGAAGCGGTACATCTCGTCTGGCACTTACGACCCCCGCCTGCCGATCATCATCCCCCAGCGGGTGGACAAGCGGTACCGAAGCTGGAAGGAGTTCCCGAAGCCGGAGGCGGTGGCCTGCGTCATCTACATGATGGACGTGTCCGGCAGCATGACCGACGAGCAGAAAGAGATCGTCCGCATCGAGAGCTTCTGGATCGACACCTGGATCAAGGCGCACTATCAGGGCATCGAGCGGGTGTACATCATCCACGACGCGGCCGCGAAGGAGGTGGACGAGCACACCTTCTACCACACCCGCGAGAGCGGCGGCACCAAGATCAGCGCCGCCTACGAGTTGGCCGCGCGGATCATCGAGAGCCGCTTCCCGGCGAGCGAGTGGAACGTGTACGCCTTCCACTTCTCGGACGGCGACAACTGGCAGGAAGATAACGCCAAGTGCCAGGACATCCTGGAGAAGCGGCTGCTGCCGGTGCTGAACCTGTTCGGGTACGGACAGGTGGAGTCGCCCTACGGGAGCGGCGAGTTCATCGAGCACCTGGGCGACCTGGCCGACCTGCACCCGCACCTGATCCTCAGCCGCGTCCCCGACCGCGAGGCGATCCTCGGCAGCATCAAGGAGTTTCTGGGCACGGGGCGGTGACGCGAGGCAGATCCGGGAGGTCGGAGGGCCGCCCTCCCGGTGCCTGTCGGCCCCTCTACTTCACGTCGAAGCGGTCCACCAGCCACACGCCGGGCCGCGGGCCTTTCACGAGGGTCAGCGTCAGTTCCGTCTTCTTGTCGCCGGCGGTCAGGTTCAGTTTCACCGTGGCGGCGTCCTTCTCGCGGGTGATGCCGGCGAGGGTGGCGCGGTCGGCCGAACCGAAGGCCGCGACGACCGCGTCGGTGAGCAGGCCGCGGTTGAACCCGCGATCCGCGTCGGCGTCGGCCCGGAACGGCGGGGCGATTCGCGCCTTGCCGGGCAGCGTCATCGCGGCGGCGACCAGGGTGTAGTTCTTCGTCATCGCGGCGTCGGCGAAGGCGGCGGCGGCGAACCCGACCCCGGCGATGCCCTCCGGGCCGTTCAGGGTCACGGCCTCGGCGGTGGCCGGGCCGTTGCTCAGCCAGTCCACCTGCCACGCCCCGCCGACCTTGACCAGCCGCAGCAGCACGCGACCGCCCGGCCCCGGATTGCCGGCCGCGAACGCCACCTCGTCGGCGACCTCCACTTTCGGCTGGTCGGCCGTCACCGCCGCGCGGTCGTTCAGGTAGTCTTGGGCGCGCACCTCGGAGAAGCCGGCCGGGTCCGCCCCGAACGGCGGCGCGATCACTTTCTTGAACTCGGTGGTCAACTGCTCCGGGGTGGCGGTCTTGGCCTTCAGCGCGGCGAAGAAGTCGGACACGAACTTCTGGGCCGCCGCCTTCGGGTCGGTCGGCGTCGGGGGCGTCGGCGTCCCCTGGAGTCTTTGCGGGTTGGTCGATTTCGGGTCGTCCTTCTTGTCCGGGGCGGACCCGGAGCCGCAGCCGAGGGCGAACGTCAGGGCCACGGCGGTGACGGCGAGGCGCATGGGGCGAATCCTTCGGGGAGTTACGGGGTGGCGGTCGGGGGTTGTTGGCCGGGCAGCGTGAACAGGGCGGCGACCGGCGTCGTAAAGCCGGGCAGTTCGTCGAAGCCGTGCAGGGTGTCGCCGAGGTCGAACGTCTGAACGGCCTGGTTCGGCCGATGCGCGTCCACTTGAAAATCTTCCGGGTAGACGACCCAGACGAGCGGAATGCCGTGGGCGTGGTATCGGGCGATGCGGCGGTTCAACCGGCCTGGCCGATCCGACGGCGAGAACACCTCGACGACGAGGGTAGGAATGTCGGTCGGATAACCGGTGTTCAAATCGCCGACGGCGTACCCGGTGTCGAACAACATCACGTCCGCGCCCTGAACCGAGTTCGGACGGACTCGAACCCCCACATCGTTAGAGTTGACGCGCCCGCCCCCGCGAGCGATGCAGTAGTCCCACAAGAGCCGAGCGATCCACGAGCAGATCACGCCGTGCAAGTCACCCGGTTGCGGCATATCGACAATCCTCCCATCTTCCAGTTCGCAGTGCCGGTCGGCGTTCTCCGGGCGCTGGGACCACGCGAAGAACTCCTCGGCGGTCATCAGCCCGACGGTGGTCGGGGCGGCGGTACTCATACAGGTTTCTCCTCTTGGCGAACCCGGCCCGCAAGGGCCGTGGGTGGTTCGATCCCATTCCCCCTCACCCCTCTCCCGCCAGGAGAGAGGGGGACCAGCAGCGGGTCACTTCGCCAGTGCGACCACCATCTGGGCGGCTTCCGTCAGGCCGGGGGCGACCTTGATCATCGGCAGTTCGGCCGTCACCCCGTTCAGGATCTCGCGGGCCTTCTCCACCTCGTTGCCTTCCAATCGTACCACCACCGGCACGTTGAATCCGACCTCGCGGCCGGCCTTCACGAGTGCATCCGCGATGCGGGCGCAACTGGCGATGCCGCCGAACACGTTCACGAACACCGCCTTCACCCCGGCGTCGGACAGGATGATGCGGAAGGCTTCAACCGCGTTCTCGGCCGTCACCCCGCCGCCCACGTCCAGGAAGTTGGCCGGGTTGCCGCCGTGGTGCTTGACGATGTCCATGGTGGCCATGGCCAGGCCGGCCCCGTTCACCAGGCAGCCGATGTTGCCGTCGAGCTGGATGTAATTGAGGCTCGCCTTGCCGGCGCGAATCTCGGTCGGGTTCTCCTCGGCCAGGTCGCGGAGCGGCTCCAAGTCCTTGTGCCGGAACCCGGCGTTGTCGTCGAAGTCGATCTTGGCGTCCAGCACCACCACGTCGCCCTTCTCGGTGACGGCCAGCGGGTTCACCTCGACGATGCTGGCGTCCTTCTCGAAGTACACCTTCGAGATGGCCATCATGATCTTGACGACGGGGGTGATCTGTTCGTTGGCGAAACCCAGCTCGAACGCCAGCTTTTGCGCCTGGAACGGCTGAAGACCCAACTCCGGCGACACCGGCACCTTGACGATCTTCTCCGGCGTCTTGTGAGCCACTTCTTCGATGTCCATGCCGCCGGCGGCGGACGCCATCAGGATCGGCACCCCGCGGTCTCGGTCCAGCACCATGCCGACGTAGAACTCCTTGGCCGGCTTGGCGTCGGCTTGCACGATGAGGGTGGAAATCTTCTGCCCGTCCGGGCCGGTTTGCAGCGTCTTGAGCGGGAATTTGAACATCAACTCGGCCAGCGCCTTGGCCTTGTCCCGGTTCGGCGCGAACTTCACCCCGCCGACTTTCTCGGTGTGCCCCAACAGCTCGCCCGCGCCGCGGCCGCCGGCGTGGACCTGGGCCTTGACCATCGCCCCGCCGGTGCCGCCGGTGATCGTATCGAACGCGGTCGCCACCTCGTCGGCCGTCTTGCAGACGACGTGTTTGGGAATCGGCGCACCGTAGCCGGCCAGCAGCTCTTTCGCCTGGTACTCGTGGACTTTCATGGGTCGCTCGGGGAATCGTGGGACAGTTGGGGGCATTCTAGCGGTGAACCCACGCATCGGCCTGACCGCGCTTTCCCGGCGCGACCAGTCGCCGGCATTTCCGCCACCGGAGACGGCGGCCGATTCGCTCGCTTCGATAGCCAAACCGGTGCCGGATGTCCTCATTCCCGACGGCGTCGGAATTTCCCCCGGTTTTCCCCTATCTTTTTTGGTCCGTCGGGCTATAGTTCACCAACCGATGGGGGTGGACCCGTCGGGCATGAAGGTCACGGACGGGTCGTATTGCGTTCGCGTCGGTCTCCGTTTGATGGGTCGGCCTTGAGTGCTAAGTGGATCAGAGCATGTGTGCTACTGCTACCCCTGTCACGTCTCATCGCACCGAACTCCTCACGCTGCACAGCCGTCAACGTCGGTTCGACTCCCCCGCCCCGCGGTCTGGCTCCATCGCCGGTCGTCGAGGCGTGGGCCTCGGGTGTTGTACCCGTCCGTGTGCCCTTCGCGGAGGCCGGTAGGTAGGTCGGCCCTCCGGGCACGGTTTTAGCTTCGGGACGGCGTCATCACGAATCGGTTCGCCGCCCGCTTGAGGTCTGTTATGAGCAGCGTGAAGAATCTGTACGTCGGCAACTTGCCGTTCACCACCACCGACGACGACCTCGCCCAAGAGTTCGGCCGGTTCGGAATCGTGGTGAAGGCCCAAGTCATCAAGGACCGCGACACCGGCCGCAGCCGCGGGTTCGGGTTCGTGGAAATGACGGACGGGGCCGAGGCCGCCGTCGAAGGCATGAACGGGGCCGAGTTCCAGGGCCGTCGCCTGACCGTCAACGAGGCCCGTCCCCGTGACGAGCGGCCGCGCGGCGGCGGCGGTGGTGGTAGCTACGGCGGCGGCGGTGGTGGCGGGTACGGCGGTGGCGGCGGTGGCCGGGGCGGCTACGGCGGCGGTGGCGGCGGCCGTCCGAGTGGCGGTGGCGGCTACGGCGGCGGCGGCGGTGGTGGGTACGGCGGTGGCGGTGGCGGCGACGACTATCGATAACCTCGACGCCAGACGAACGACGAATGACACTCACACGCCCCGCCCAATCGGCGGGGCGTGTTTCATTTCCCCCAACCCGTGCGCCGCACACCCCGCGTCCGCGCCACAATCGCGCCACAAAGCCCCTCCCTCGCCCCTCTTCCCGCTTGTCCCGACTCGACCGCCGGGTAAAATGGGAGTACCTTTCTGGACATCCCACCGTCCGTCCACCCCCACAGGCGACCGCCGCCATGGCCCAAACCTTCACGCTCGAACAGGCCGCCGACAAGCTCGGTCTCTCACCGGAAGAGTTCAAGCGGCGGCTCCGCGACGAGTGGAAATCGGTGCGGTCGTTCCGCGACGGCCCGACGCTGCGGTTCCGCGCGGCGGACATCGAGGAGTTGGCCCGCAGCCTCGGCCACGCGTCCGACCCCGGTCTGACTCTGGGTTCGCCGAGCCTGCCGCTCACCGACTCGTCCGAAGAAATCCCCATCTCCGTCCCCGCGCCCAAGTCCCCGACCCGCCGGCCGCCGGCCGATCCGCCGCTGCAACTGGACGACGACACCAGCGAGGACGCCCTGGCCGTGCCGCTGGACCCGGCCGGGTCGTTCCGCTCGAAGGCGGCGAAGGCCAGCGGCGACAGTGACGTGCGGTTGGACATGACCCCGCCCGCGCCGGGGTCGCAGCCCGACGTGACCGAGGAACTCTCCATCGAGCTGCCGGCGACCGGCGGGAGCGGGGTGCTCGCGTCGCCGAGTTCGGCCAACTTGAGCAACCCGAAGTCGGGCAAACTGAGCGGCCCCGAATCGGCCAGGATTCCCGGCCCCGGGAGCGTCCCCGCCGGCGACGACGGGAGCAGCGAGTTCGAACTCAGCCTCGACTCCGACAGCGACTCGTTCGAACTCACCCTGAACCCGGACAGCAGCGCCGAGGTGGACATCGGCACGTTCGCCCCGGACGAGGACGGCCAGACGACTGGTGCCCGCTCCGGCATCCGGTTGAACAAACCCGCCGACAGCGGGGTGTCCCTGGAGAAGCGGGGCGACCGGGCGGACGACGACAGCGACTCCGAAGTCGAGTTCGAGCTGTCCCTGGACACCCCCGGCTCGCCCTCTGGGGTGCGGTTGGGCGGGCCGAAGAGCGGCCGCAAACCGGCCCCCACCGAATCGGACAGCGAGTTCGAGTTGTCCCTCGACGACAACTCCGGCGTCACGGATGGGCTGGTGGACGAGCTGAACGCCGAGGGCGGCGATCAGGGCGACATCTTCGAGACCGACTTCGAACTGCCGGTCATGTCCGACGACGAGTCCGGGTCCGAAGTGGTGGCCGTCGAGTCCAGCGACACCGACCTGGAGAACTCCGACTTCGACATCGCCATCGAGGACTCGGACGCGCCGATGGACGACGAGAGCGCCAGCCAGGTGGTGCTGGTGGACGACGACATGCTGCTGTCCGACGACGACGCCGTCGAGCTGTCGGACGACGACGTGGCCCCGGTGTCTCCCAGCCGGAAGCGGCGGTCGGTGCTGGCCGACGACGACGTGCTTCTGGGCGAGGAGGACACCGGCGACGGGGCGTCCGCCAGCAAGGCCTTGCGGGGGGTGTCGCGGGGGACCGACGACGACGACACGCCGATCCGCGCGGCCGCCGCGCCGGCCAAGTGGGGGCCGCTGCCGGCCCTGTTCCTTTTGCCGTGTCTGGTGGTGGTCGTCCTCGGCGGGCTGATGACGTTCGAGATGCTCCGCGGCCAGTGGGGGTACACTCAGCCGAGTAAGCCCAGCGACGCGCTGGTTCGCGGGGTGGCGGGTGCGTTCGGCATGAAAACGTCCGACTGACCTCCGGGGCCAGATCGGGAACCGCCGTCGGCCGCGGGGGCGGGGGAACCCCCCCCCCCCCCCCGGCCCCCCGCGGGGCGAAACAAGGTGTGGGGGTAGGGAGAGCGGGG